>JAJQDJ010000082.1 GCA_021202205.1 Erysipelotrichaceae bacterium | reverse complement strand
AGGTTGCCCTCCAAATCAGACCTCCCTTAATTCCAGTTTCATTTTACAATACGGGGTTACAAAATATAAAAGCATGAAGACTTATTTTCGCTTTATTGTAAGAAAAGTTTGTGTTATAATTTAAGATGATTGGAGGTCTGTTAATGGAACATCGAATCAAAACAGGTGATATAATTGATGTAACCATTACTGGTATACAACCCTATGGTGCTTTTGCCTCTTTACCTGATCATACTTCAGGATTGATTCACATTTCAGAAATATCTGATAAATTTGTACGTAACGTAGAGAATTACGTGCATGTTGGTGAAGTTATCCGCGTCAAAGTTATTGATATTGATGATGAAACGCATCAAGCCAAGCTTTCTTTAAAAGCTGTTCGTTTAGCTAAAAGAAAATATAAGAGAGCCTATAAAAATCGAAGGGAAAAGATAAAAGAAACACCTTTAGGTTTTAATCCATTAAAAAAGAAATTGCCTGAGTGGATTGCTCAAGGTATCATTAAGGAGGAAAAATGATGATTAAAGTTGATTTATCAAAAGCAAAATTAGCTGAAAGTGTAGAATCATATAAAGATCAAGTAGCATCTATTCATGATATGATTCATAACAAGACTGGTGCAGGAAATGATTTCCTTGGCTGGGTTGACTTACCATTGAATTATGATAAGGAAGAAGTTAAAGCAATTAAAGCTAAAGTTGATGAATTGAAAGATGAAATTGACGTTTTATTGGTATGTGGTATTGGTGGATCTTATTTAGGCGCAAGAGCTGCTATCGAAGCCTTAAATGGATTATTCCCTACTAATAAAGTAGAAATTATTTATGTAGGTAATACTTTCTCTTCTAACTATATTGCTCAAGTTAAAGAATATGTTAAAGACAAAGAATTTGCTATTAATTGTATTTCTAAATCTGGTACAACAACAGAAACATCTATTGCTTTTAGAATTTTCAAAGATATGCTTGAAAAATCAAAAGGAAAAGAAGTTGCGAAAAAAAGAATTATTGCTACAACTGATAAAGCTAAAGGTGCTTTGAAAACATTATCTAATAATGAAGGTTATACAACATTTGTTGTACCTGATGATGTTGGAGGACGTTATTCAGTTTTAACTGCTGTTGGATTATTCCCAATTGCTATGGCTGGTATTGATATTGATGCTCTTTTAGCTGGTGCAGCGAAAGCAAAAGAAGATCTTAACAACCCTAACATTGAAGAAAACCCTGCTTATCAATATGGCGTTGCAAGACAAATTTTATGCAAACAAGGTTATCCTGCTGAAATGTTTGTAACTTATGAATTACAATTACAAATGACTGCTGAATGGTGGAAACAATTATTTGGTGAATCTGAAGGAAAAGAAGGAAAAGGTATTTTACCTACTAGTGCAACATTCTCTACTGACTTGCACTCATTAGGACAATTTATTCAAGAAGGTACTAAGGTTTTATATGAAACAGTTCTTAAAATTGAAAAACCTATTTCTGATATTGAAATTCCAAGTGATCCAGATAATTTAGATAATCTTAATTACCTAGCTGGTAAAACTGTTGATTTCGTTAATAAAAAAGCTTGTGAAGGTACTATCGATGCCCACGTTAATACTGGTGGCGTTCCTAATATTCAAATTACTATGGATGAATTAACACCATATACATATGGTTATATGATTTATTTCTTTGAAAAAGCATGTGCTTTATCAGTTTACTTATTAGATGTAAACCCATTTAATCAACCTGGTGTAGAAGTTTATAAAAAGAATATGTTTAAATTACTAGGTAAACCTGGTGCATAAGAAGTGGATATTTCCACTTCTTATTTTTTTATCTCTCATTTTCAATATAAACATCATTTTCAAAGTCATTTGTAGTTATCAGATCCAAATTCAATAATATCACAATGAATATTAAGAACATCATGTTCGTTTTCATCATTATCTATATAATGATAAATAGAACCTGTACCCAAAATAAATAATTGTTTACCTTTTTTAACATGCAGTTCCATCACTTCAGCCATACGATTCCAAACGGAACATTTTAAATAACATACATCGTTCTTTTTACTATTATTTGATGTCGCAATAGTAAAATTACATACTTTTGCATCTTTTGTAATTCTTCCACTTAAAAAGATTTTAAACATAATAACAATCCTTTCTAAGATCTAAGGTAAACTTAGTCCACCTTATTATTTAAATATTTCTTTTTCTTAAATGATAAATAAACACCACTAATACTTACAACAAATGTAGTCCACCACAATGCTTCTACCGGTGTATTATCACCTGTTGTTACAGTAATAGTAGGAATAGAGACATTTTCATATTTTAAAGAATAAATGCTACCTACATTTTCTAAATCATCATCTATAACAATCTTAACAATTTCATCAGATAACTGATATCCCTTAGGAGCTTGCGTTTCACGGATATAATATGTCCATATTCTAAATCTTCAAAGGTTACAGTACCGTTTTCAATATTGCTATTAACTGTTGTAATTTCTTCCTTGCAGTTTTCGTCAGCATATAATGTGAATGCAAAATCGAATCCTGTGATAACTTTCCCAGTTGATGAATCAACCTTGATAACTTCAATATCAGTTAAAATCTTTTCATCTATTATCGTCTGATATTCATTAACTTTATCATTTGAAACAATGAATTCAATATCATTAGCTAAATAATAACCATTAGGAGCAGTTTCTTCATGAAGTGTATAAGTCTTTCCCTCTTCAAGGCCACTAATTGGATGTGATTCTTTTGTAGAAGTCCATTCATCAACAATGTTACCATCTTCATCAATAACCTGAATTGTAGCTCCTTCTACTTCTTCTCCAGCAATATCTTCCTTGGATACAAATACTTGTTTATCTATTAATGTAATTTCTTGATTAATCTTTTCTTCAGTAACTGTGAATTCTACATCAGTTGCAATAACATAGCCATTAGGAGCATATTCTTCATGCAATGTATAAGTTTGACCTTCAACTAAACCACTGATTGCATGTGCTTCTGTAGTTGATACCCACTCATCTACTATGTTGCCTTCAGAATCAATGACTTGCAATGTAGCTCCTTCGACTTCTTCACCACCTACATCTGCCTTTGTAATCAATACCTGTTTATCTGTCATTGATACAGTTCCACTTTCCATATCTTCTAAATAAGTGAATGTCATATCAGTTGCTAATACATAGCCATCAGGAGCAGTTGTTTCGCTTAATGTATATTCATGACCATAGATCAATCCCTTAACGAGATGTTCTTCTGTAGTAGAAGTCCACTCATCAATGACTGTATCAGTCGTATTGTCAGTCAATACCATTTGAGCACCTTCAACTTCATTGCCACCTACATCAGTCTTGCTGAAATATGTTTCTGTCAATTCGTTTTCAGCACTTTTTATAACTTCATATACCTTGGTTGTATTATCTTGAATAGTAAAATCATATTGAATAGCATCTTCCAGTAATACATATCCATCCTGTGTTTCTACTTCTGTTAATAAGTATGAAGCACCTTCAAGTCCTAAAGGTAATCCTGTAATTTCAATAACATCATTTTCATCAATTTCATATATTCCATCTTCGTTGTCAATTGTTACAACATCACCTTTATAATAGATAACTGAACCATCTGCAGGATCAACAATATCGCTGTTAGCTGTTAACTGGAATTTGATTCCCTGATTAGCAATGTCCTCTTCGTTTTCAGTTGATTTGATAAAAATAATTGTTCCAGTTGGCTTTTCATCAATGACATTAATTGTAATAACTGGATCGTTATCTTCATCAAATGTTAAAGCTTCGCTAATTGAACTAATTTCAATTTCTAGCTCATCTGCAAGAAGTAATCCTTCTGGAGATGTGATTTCATAAACTGTATAGACTCCTGCATAGACCATATTTGTAAGAATTGCGATACCATCTTCATCTGTTGTCCATTCACTGATATATTCCTGACCTGATTTTTGAACAACATAGTTTCCATCAGAATCTTTTAGTTTAAATGTTGCATTGGATAAAGTGACTGTATTGCCATCTTCATCTGTCTTAACAAGCTTTAGCCAAGCCTTAAATGGTGTGTTATTGACCATACGGAATTCTACTTCACCATCTTCATCAATTGTTACAAAGAAATCTCCACCAGCTGAATAGTTTTCAGGTGTATATGTTTCTCTAACGATATATGTACCATATGGCAAGTCTACAGAAGTTGCACGACCAGTTGAATCAGTTGTCATAACATCATAAGTTGTGGCTTCATCCCAGCCAACACTTTGCACTTCACTATAAAGCTTAACAGTAAACTGTACATTTTCTAGTCCGTCTATAACACCACTTTCACCATCAGTTCCAGCCTTAGCAATCTGTAATTTACCTTTGATAACATCTTCCTTTGAAGTTACTGATTCAATATCAGTAGTAACTGTATTATTTTCAGGTGTTAAGGTAACTGTATGAGAAGTTTCATCAAGAAGATACCCTGTTGAAGGATCTGTTTCAGTAATCGTATAGTTTCCCATTGGAAGATTTGACCATGAGATTTCAGCATTTTCATCAGTTGTCTTTTCACCAGTATCACCCCATGTAGAGTTACCAGCAGCCTTAGCTGAAATTGTTTCGCCATCTTCAAATAAAACTTCTCCTGTAGCTGGATTAAGAATATCATTGGCTGCAGTTAAAACATATGTTGCACCAACAAGCGTTGCATCACCCTGTGCTGTGCTTCCTGTTTCACTGTCTTCCTTTGTAAGATTGATAGTACCTGCAACAGGCTGATCATTAATAGTAATCTTATAAGTCGCTCCATCTTCAGTAATAGATTGAGACTTGGTAGTTGTAGCCAAAACATAGTTATCAGGATTTGAGCTTTCATATACCTTATATGTTTCATAATCAAGCAATCCTGATTTAGCAACACCATCTACTGTTGTAATAGTTGCAACAACATTACCACTTGCCGAAACTGTTTCACCTGTCTTTGAGTCAACCTTTGTTATTTGAATATATCCCTGTTTCCAGTTGTTTGTATTCGTGAATGTTGCAGTCTCACCAGCAGTGATAGTAACCTTATGAATGGTTGAATCAAGAACAAGATTATCTGGTACACTTGTCTCCTGTACATAGACTGTACCTGCATTTAATACCTCAACTAGAACTTTACCATCACTTCCAGTTGTATAAGTTCCGATTGGATCGCTCATATCAGAATTGTATGACACTTTGAATGAAGTATTGGCAATATAATTGCCTTTGTTGTCAACCTTTGTCAATTCCAGTGATCCAATGCTTAAATTAACCTTGAAATAAGCACTTGGTGTAGGATCTTCTAATGAACCAACAGTAACAACCTTCTGGCTGCTTCCAGCTGTCCAGAAAAGAGCTGCACGAATAGGTAAGGAATCACTATCATTATATCCAGTGACTGTAGCACTCGTTACCGAACTGCTTGTTGTCGTAATTGTCAGTTTATTGCCACTTTGAGTGATTGTATATCCAGATGCACTGAAATCATAGTTAGAAAGAACACCATTTGTATCCATCAATGTCAATGAATATTGACCATTGCTGTAAGTATCAAATTCATAAGTTTTTGCATCTGATATTGAATCAGCTGAAAAACTAGGAATTGTGTTATAGGTTTTCATCTTTGCAACGCAGGCATTGTAATATGAATAGAATTCTGTTTTTGCTGCACTGTCAGTCCAGTTCCACTGGTCTATATAAGCTGAAGCTCCAGGATATGTGACACCTACATAATTAAAGTTGGCATCACGTTCTTCACCAGTGATTTCCCATATCAAAGTCTGTGCTGCTAGATAATGAATCCATTCAGTCTTGTCATCATCCTCAATGGTATTAGGAATCATGGTCATAAGATGCTGAAGCAATTCATATTTTTCTTGCCATGTAGTTACATTATTCGTACGTCCTGTTGTAAGAACATCCTCGATATTAGTTGCATTTGAGTAGGAACTGTACTGGCTTGACTGCAATAGGACATCACTCTCAACACAGTAAGCATATTTTGTTCCCATAGTAAAGATATCCTTTGGAATTGCACCACAATAGTGTTCACATCCAAGGTTATCAATGACATTGTTTCTTGTTACCCATCCAGAAGTATCTCTGGTGATTTCAAGTGTTGCTGCATTGACATTCTGAATTCCAGTTGCATTAACTAAAGATACGACCATCAACAAGCTAAGAATAATCTTCCATAAATGCGATAAATTATTTTTCATGTTTTCTCCTTTCGTTTTTTAAATACATACTAAAAACATTTAAATCATTAACTTGCATGAACTCCATTAAAAGAATTCATTCTATCACCTTCTTTCAAATTAATTAGATAAAAAAAGTGATTCGTAATCGAATCACCAAGAGATTATAATAAACCCCCTTTACTTATATATATACGCTCAAAATTTCAAAATTTCTTTTTTTTCTTTAAAAAAATTAAAATAATTTTACATTATTAACATTTCAGCAAATATTTTATAAAAAATATGATGAATGTCATAAATTCATCATATAAACTTAATAAAGAATCAATTATTTATCTTTATCAATATCC
>JAJQDJ010000117.1 GCA_021202205.1 Erysipelotrichaceae bacterium | reverse complement strand
TTTATCCATGTTTTTATATTAATGATGCCATTTTTGAAGTGCGAATCTTGAGTAAGTAAATTTAAAATAATAGGTGAACGTATTCTTCTTGTATCTTTATTAAAACGGAGATGTGGATATTTATGCCACATATAAATAAAACATAAGATGGCTGAAACGCCTTGCGAAAATATGGTTGCAATAGCAGCACCTCTCACGCCCATATGTAAATTGATAATCATAAACAAATCTAAAAAAATATTTAATACTGAAGATAAAATCAAAAATTTTAAAGGTGTTTGACTATCACCCAATGCTCTAGAAATGCTTGCCAAAATATTATAGGCTAAGGTACAAGTTAAGCCATAAAAAATAATCACTATATAATTATAGGAATCTTGTATAATTTTTTTGGGGGTTTGCATAATTTCTAGGATATTGTATGTAGTAAAATGCATAAGAATTGTTAAACCTATTGCAAAGGCAATACATAAATAAACAGCATTTGTAATAGTATTTAAGACAAGATTTTGTTTTTTAGCACCAAAAGCTTTGGCTATAGGAATACCAAAACCATTCGTTAAACCTAATGTAAAACCAATAACTAAAAAATTAAGTGATCCTGTTGCTCCCACAGCAGCTAAGGCATCGACTCCCACAAATTGTCCCACAATCATGGTATCGACAATATTATAAAATTGCTGAAATAAAGCACCACCAATTAAATTCATTTAGAGTTAAACATATTAATCCAATAGCTAACATACTTATAGCATTGGTTACTTCAATTTGATTCATTGTTAATAATACAACAATAGCAATTCCCATTGCTAAAGCAATGCTTTTAAGTATAAGATTCACAATATTCGTATTATTTGGTGTATTGGATTTTCCTTGTAGGAGTTCATCTACACTAACATTAAGTATTTCTGCTAGTTGAGGAATTGTACCAATATCAGGATAGTTTAAATCTCTTTTCCATTTTGATACTGCCTTGTCAGTTACACCTAACTTTTCAGCTAATTCTACTTGTGTCATGCCTTTTTCTTTTCGTAATCTTACTATCATATGTCCTAATGTTTGCTTCATAATTATTCTCCCTTCTGGTTATATGATAGCATGTATAATGTGATTATCTCAATCAACTAATAGTTAAGTTTTCTCTGCTATGAGTTTAGACTCTTAATGAAAAATCTAAATCTTCTATTTTCTTCGTTTCTGCTACCATCAAAAAACGATCATTTTGTTTAATGACATATTGAGGATCAATACCAAGTTCTAAAACATTTGTATTTAAATTTCTTTTACCTAATAAATTAATATTATACTTATGTCTTAAATTCAAATTAATAATCTTATGACCAACCCAGGAAACAGGGACGCTCATTTCTACAATACAATTATTATCATCAATTTCAACCAAATCAGCAATATTTTTTCGTAATAATTGTCTTGCTATTCTCACACCCATTTCCTTTTCGGGACGAATGACACGAGTTGCTCCTAAGTTTTCTAAAATACTTTGAAAACGCTCGTTTTTAGCTTTGGCAATAATATAAGGAATACCAATTTCTTTAAGATTAATAACAGCTAATAAGCTTTCTTCCAAATGATTTATAGCTACAATACCCACATCAAACTCTTCAATCCCTAATTCTCTTAAAAATTCTTCATCTGTCACATCGCCAATGATAGCTCTCGTTGCATATTCTGCAACATTTTCAACATGTTCTTCATTATTATCAATTGCAATCACCGTATGACCATAATCTGATAATGTTTTCACTATTGTTTCACCAAATACACCTAAACCTAATACAACAAATTGTTTCTTTTTCATACTATTAACCCAATAAGACTTCTCCACTAGGATATGTCATTTCCTTTCTTTTATTTTGATGATAACGTTGTGTAAATACAAGCAACATTGTTAAAGGACCAATACGTCCTGTATACATCAGTAACATAACTACAATTTTACCAAAATATGTAAGACTACTTGTGACATTAGCACTTAAACCGACTGTACCAAAGGCTGAATAGACTTCAAACATGATATTGATAAAATCGCATGATTCAGATATTGATAATAGAAATAATCCAATCAATGATATAAAGAAACTGATTAAAGCAATTGTTAAAGATTTCTTGGCCAATTGATCTGAAATAGTTCTATCCATAATCGTTAAATGATTATGACCTAATAATAAAGTACGAATATAGAGAATCATAATCATCAATGTCGTCGTTTTCATACCACCTGCAGTACCAGCGGGAGATCCACCAATAAACATCAGCATACTGCATAATAGTTTTGTAGGATTACGTAATGAATACATATCAACAGTGCAAAAACCAGCTGTTCTAAGTGTTGTTGATTGAAATAAACTAGTTAGTAATTTATAACCAATAGATATATTTCCAATCGTATCAGGATTATTATATTCCAATGCGAAGAAACCGATAGTACCTATCATTAATAAACCACCTGTCATCATAAGTACAATCTTGCTGTCTAATGATAGATACTGATATATTTTTTTCTTGTGTTTCTTGAAACAATTTGTTAAGTCTACCCATACTACAAAACCTAAACCACCAGCAATAATCAATCCCATAATCACTATGTTCACTAATATATTACTTTGATAATTGATTAATGATGTACTGCCTAATAAATCAAAACCAGCATTACAAAAAGCAGATACACTATGAAATATACCATAATATATACTTTTGACGATTCCAAATTCACTGATAAATTGAATCGATAATAGTATTGCACCTGTTATTTCAAAAAATAGCGTATATTGAATAACCTGTTTCATATAACCTGCAATATTAGAAACACTATTTTGATTCAATGCTTCTTGCATGAGCATCTTACTTTCATACGTCAGTTTTCTTTTTAATAACACTAATGTTAGATTCATGAGTGTCAAAAACCCCAAACCACCAATCTGTATTAGAATGAGTACGATTATTTGGCCAATCATACTATATTGATCTACAATACAAAATGGTACCAAAGCAGTTACACAAGTTGCACTCACAGCAACAAATAGATGATCAATATATGGAACATTATTATTCTTATTAGAAATAGGTAATGTTAATAAAATAGAACCTATAAATATCACTATTAAGAAACTTAATGCTATTCTTCTTACGGTAGAGAATTGTTTTTTCTTTTTAGGTTTATGAACTTCCACAACATTCATTTTTGATCATCCTCTCTATTATTATCAAGATAATCATCTGTCATTTTCATAATAATATCACCTATAATGAGTGCTAGAATAAATACAAAAGCCATTGCGATATCTTGCATATTCTCATCCCCTTATCTAATTTCATCATATCAGTGAATGAATTAAGAAGTTATAAGCGAAACATGAAAAGATATTAAGAAAACATAAAGAAAAAAATCTTAATACTTTTTTAATATTGTAAGATTTTTATTTATATGAGATTTATAAAATTCATGGTATAATTAATAATCAAGTAGAGGGGATGAGAGTATGGCACAGCGTTTAATTAAGGGAAAATTAAAGATATTTTTTAGCTATACTTATCATAAAGATATCATATCACATATGTTATAATCAGCTTATGATATGAAACAACAGGGATTTGATGTTAAAATTGGTGAATTATCCAATGATTTTAATGAATATTCATTAGATTATCTTAATGATGATCATATTTTTGACGTGGATGATGCTTTAAGATTATCTCCTGATTTTATAGTTATAGAAGATATGATTGGTGATAATGCGGCAACTTCTAGACATAAAAAAAGATATCAGGATATTATAGAATTATTAGATGCAGGAATTCATGTTTATACTTGTTTATTGGTAGAAAACATTGAGGGATTGAATGATGTTGTAGAAAGTATATTAGAGAAAAAAGTTCAACGTATTCCTGATTATATATTTGATAAGGCTGATGAGGTTGAATTTATTGATAAATCGCCTCATGATATGATGAATACATATCGTTTGGACCAATTGAATCAATTAAGACAACTGGCAATGAAAAGATGCATGGAACGTTTAGAAACAAAGCAGGGATACAATCCACTATTAACAGATGAACATATATTAGTATGTTTAAGTGCATCCCCTACAAATTCCAAGGTCATTCGTAATGCTGCTTATATGGCTCAAGCATTAAATGCTCATTTAACAGCACTATATGTTGAAACAAATCGTCAAACGTCATCGCAAGAAAAAGAACGTTTGAAAGAAAATATAGCCTTAGCAACTCAGTTTAATGCTGATATAGAAACAGTCAAAGGGGATGATATTGCTTATCAAATATCAGAATTTGCTAGTAAGTTTCATATTACAAAGATCGTTTTAGGACATAGTCGTCAAGAACATATGTTTTCATCTTTAAAGACAAATTTAGTGGAACAACTAATTCAAATGACACCTGATTTAGATATTTATATTATACCTGTTCATGGTTATACAACCTATAAAACAAAACAATCAATAACGTCTCATAAAATTACTTTATCAGACACGATTAAAAGTATTCTTATTCTAGTAGAAGTGACGCTTATAGGTTATTTGTTTCATTATTTAGGTTTTAGTGAAGCCAATATTATTACTGTTTATCTATTAGGTGTTTTATTAACTGCAATGCTCACTTCCGCTAGAATTTATAGTCTGGTAACTTCTATAGCTAGTGTTTTGATCTTTAATTTCTTTTTTACTACACCACAGTTTTCTTTAGCTGCTTATGGTTCAGGGTATCCTATGACATTTATCAAGCAGCCTATATTACAAGTACATTAACTGTTAGAGTGAATCAAAATGCTAAAAGTTCAGCACAAACAGCTTATCGTACAAAGATTATGTTAGAAACCAATCAATTATTACAACAGGAAAATAATGTTGAAGGTATTATTAATGTTATCAATCATCAATTATCAAGATTATTAAAAAAAGATATGGTATTCTATCCTATTATTAATAATAAAATAGAAAAACCAGTCATTTGTATGATGGAAGAAAAAAATGTGATTTTATCAACAATGATGAAATAAAAGTGGTAGAATGGGTTTATGATCATCATAAGCAGGCTGGAGCCACAACAGAAACCTTCGATCATGCTCAATGTCTTTATTTACCTATTTCTAGTAATAATAAAATATACGGTATTATAGGTATAAGAATATCAAAAGAACCATTGGATTCATTTGATTATTGTATCTTGCTATCTTTACTTGGAGAAACAGGACAAGCATTTGAAATAGATTATGCTAATAAAGAAAAAGCGAAAGCTGATTTAAGAGCTCAAAATGAACAATTTCATGCTAATTTATTAAGATCGATATCTCATGACTTAAGAACACCTTTAACGTCTATATCTGGTAATGCAGGTATGCTTTTAACACAGGAAGAAAACTTGGATGATATGCAAAAGAAACAGCTTTATACAGATATGTATAATGATGCTATGTGGTTAAGTAGTTTGGTCGAAAATCTTTTATCTGTATCGAGAATAGAAAATGGTACGATGAAATTAAATTTGAACATGAAGTTCTTGATGAACTTATTCAAGAGGCTATCGAGCATACAAAAAGAAAAACATTACAACATTATATTACTTATGAACCTTTAGAAGATATTATTTTAGTAGAAGTGGATGCAAGACTCATTATTCAGGTTATCTTTAATTTGTTAGATAATGCTATCAAATATACACCTAAAGATTCAGTTATTGAGATTAAAGTGACACCGCAAGATCAAAATGTTATGCTTAGTGTGATTGACAATGGAATAGGAATTCCTGATGAAAACAAACCTCATATTTTTGATATGTTTTATACAGGAAATCAAAAAGTGGCAGATAGTCATAGAAGTTTGGGTTTGGGATTGGCTTTATGTAAGTCTATTATCAATTCTCATCATGGTACCATTACTGTTTTGGATCATGATCCTCATGGTTCTATATTTAGAATTACATTACCAACAAAGGAGGTTGCTTTGTATGAAGAATAAACCAACAAAATTAATTGTAGAAGATGATAGAGCTGTTAGAAATCTTATCTCTACAACATTATCAACTCATGATTATAAATATCTACTAGCACAAAATGGTGCCAGTGCTTTACTAGAAGCCTCATCGCATAATCCTGATATTGTTTTGTTGGATTTGGGTTTACCTGATATGGATGGTGTTGATATTATTAGAAAGATACGATCATGGTCTAATATGCCTATTATTGTTATTAGTGCAAGAAGTGAAGATAGTGACAAGATTGAAGCATTGGATGCAGGCGCAGATGATTATCTTACTAAACCTTTTTCGGTAGAGGAGTTATTAGCTCGTTTAAGAGTAACATTAAGAAGATTAAACTATATAAGAGGTTTATCTGATAAAGAAAGTTCTATATTTATCAATGGTGACTTAAAGATTGATTATAATTTGGGTTGTGTTTATCTTAATAATGACGAGTTGCATTTAACCCCTATTGAATACAAGTTATTATGTTTACTTGCAAAAAATGTAGGTAAAGTATTAACACATACCTATATTATTCATGAAAGGTAGAGTCAAAAGTTTATGAAAAACTATGAAAAATTAAAAATATGTGCTAT
>JAJQDJ010000095.1 GCA_021202205.1 Erysipelotrichaceae bacterium | reverse complement strand
GCCCTCCAAATCAGCCCTCCCTTAATTCCAGTTTCATTTTACAATACGGGATATTTTTATATAACGAAAATATTATGTTTTTTTTTACACATTTTTTGAAATTGTGCTATAATTTGAGGTAAAATAGAAAAAATAATATTAGGAGGTAAAAAATGAAAGAACTTACTTATGTTGTCAATAATCCATTAGGAATTCATGCCCGTCCTGCTGCTTTATTGGCTCAATGCTGTGTGAATTTTAAAAGTAGCGTAACGATTACATGCAATGGGGCAAATGCTAGTGGAGACAATGTTTTACAAATTTTAGCTTTAGGTGCTAAGAATGGTGACACTTTATCAGTTTCTGCTGAAGGCGAAGATGAAGATGATGCTATCGCTGCAGTTGATAAGTTATTACATGGTGAATTTGAAGAAAAGAAACCTGTTAAAGTATTAAAGATTGCATTCTTTGGAACTAAGGATTATGATCGTACTTTCTTTAGTGAATTAGTTAAGGACAAGGGAGAGGGAACTTACAATTCTGATATTAAATATTTTACAACTCGTTTAACTCCTGAAACTGCTGGTTTAGCAAAAGGTTATGATGCTGTTTGTGCATTCGTTAATGATGATCTTTCTCGTCCAGTTATTGAAACAATTCATGAATGTGGCGTTCGTTTAATCTTAATGCGTTGTGCTGGTTTCAATAACATTGATTTACAAGCTGCTAAAGAATGTGGTATTACTATCTTACGTGTACCTGCTTATTCACCTTATGCAGTAGCTGAACATGCTATGGCAATTGTTCAAGAAGCTAACCGTCGTTTACACAAAGCTCACAACAAAGTAAAAGATAATAACTTTGCTTTAAGTGGCTTATTAGGTTTAGACTTACATAACAAGGTTGCTGGTATTGTTGGTACTGGTAAGATCGGTGTTTGTATGGCTAGAATTTGTAAAGGTTATGGTATGACTGTACTAGGATGGGATGCTTATCCAAATCAAGCATTGGTTGATGAAGGTTTATTGACTTATGTAGAAAAAGAAGAATTATTTGCTAAATCTGATTTGATTTCTTTACATGCACCATTATTCCCAACAACAAAGCATATTATCAATGCTGAATCTATCGCTTTAATGAAAGATACTGCTATGCTTGTTAATACTGCTCGTGGACCATTGATTGATAATGAAGCATTAATCGATGCCTTAAAACAAGGTAAATTCCATGCTGTTGCATTAGATGTATACGAAGGTGAAGACAATAATGTTTACACTGATAGAAGTGATGAAGCTATCAACAACGATATTACAGCTCGTTTAATGATGTTCCCACAAGTTGTCATGACAAGCCATCAAGCATTCTTTACAAGAGAAGCTTTACAAGCTATCGCTGTTGTAACAATGGAAAATGCTAGAAACTTCAACGAAGGTAACGATTACGGTAACGCAAAAGTTAAAGCTCAATAATGAAAAACATGGATTAAATCCATGTTTTTTTTACATCTCTTTAACAGCATTGGCAACGCGCAAAGCTGTTTTTGCATTAGCAATGATGGGTCTTACTTGATTAATAGTGGGAATAATCTGATTCACTGTATAGAGTGTCTTTTGGGTTGTTTCTAGAGCTTTGGATATATTTTTGCAATTGAATGAATACTTGAGTGATTGCATCATTGTTGGTCTATAGTATAGTGGATAATAGTAATAATCATATTCATACATAAAATACGCCTCCTTATTAATATATGTTGAAAACAAAATAATGATATTATCAAAAATCTGTGTTATAATGGCCAAGGGGTGATTGGATGAGTTATGAAGTTGTATTAGATGATTTTCAAGGGCCATTGGATTTATTGTTGCATCTGATTAAAGAAAAAGAAATGGATTTAGAAACCTTAGAAGTTTCCATCATTACCGATCAATATTTGGCTTATATCAATGCCTGTGATCCAAGTCAATTAGAGACGATGTCAGAATATCTTGTCATGGCATCACAACTTATTGAAGCCAAAAGCAAGCTTTTATTGCCAAAAGAAAAATTAACACTAGAAGATGACTATGAAGAAGATCCTCGCGAACAATTAATCAAGCGCCTTATAGAATACAAAAAATACAAAGATGTCTTAGATGACTTTAAAGAAGCGTATGACTCACGTCATACCAAACACACAAAAGCCCCAACGTTAATGGATGAATATAGTATTGATACAAGTACACAGATACCTAGTAATCTAGAAGTCTATGATCTTATTAAAGCTATGCAAAAAATGTATCAAAGAAAAGCTTTAATGGCGCCATTAGAATCAAAAATCGCTAGAGTAGAAATATCCATTGAAGAAAGAAGTGAACAAATCAAGCAATTCTTTTCACTTCATAAAAATCAAAAAGTCAAACTTGATGATCTCTTTGATGAACCATCAAAGAATTACTTTGTTGTCACATTTCTATCCATATTAGATTTGGTGAATAAAAATATCCTATCCATCGAGCAGGAAGGGAATTTTGCAGATATATATTTAAAGGAGTTGGCATAATTGGAACATGATGAATTGTTAAGTGTGATAGAAGGGATGCTTTTTTTATTAGGTGATGAAGGTTTAACCCTCAAACAAATATCCTCTATTCTTCATATCAAAAAAATCGAAGCAACCAATGCTTTGGATGAACTAGCCCAAATCATCAATGAAAGAACTGTGAAAGGCTATGAACTTGTCAATTATGGAGGAGTTTATAAATTGGTGACTTTATCAAAGTATCATGATATCTATACTCAAATGATTGAACAAAATGAAAAGAGTCTCTCTAATGCCGCATTAGAAACATTGGCTATCATAGCTTATAATCAGCCTGTAACGCGTTTGCGTGTTGAAGAAATACGTGGTGTAGGCAGTGATGCTATGATAAGAAAACTGGTTGCGAAGGCACTCATAAAAGAAGTAGGCAGAGAAGATAGTCCAGGTAAACCTATATTATATGGTGTTACTGATGAATTTATGGATGCTTTTTCATTAACGACTTTAGATGAATTACCACAGCTTAAAGAAATAGAAAATGATTTTGATGAAGATGATATTTTTAATACAAAATACAGTGAAGAGCTTGACTAATGAGCTCTTTTTTTGTAATAATAGGTTAGCTATCGCTAACAAAGGAGGAAATTATGTTTGATAAAAGATTAATCAAAGAATTATCAGATGCTTTGCCTTATATTATAAAACAAGTGATATGTCAATGGATAGGACTGATTTGTAATGTTGTTTTGACACTTGGCTTATGTTATATGTTTAATCAACTCATTCATCATACGCTAACAATGACTATCATTGTTAGAATTTTATTCATCTTATTGATGACATTTATAATAAGAGGCATTGTTTTGAAACAACAAAGTCACTTTGCTTATTTATCAGCAAGTCAAACTAAACGAACACTACGCATTAAGCTATTTGATAAAATTAGGGAAATAGGAATGCATTATCAGGATTATGTCACTACAAGTGAATTGGTCCAATTATCTGTAGAAGGTATCAATCAATTGGAAACCTATGTATCACTCTATTTGCCCCAATTATTTTATAGCGTCCTTGCTCCCGTTACATTATTTATCATAACATTATTTTTTGATACACGCAGTGCATTTGTGTTATTGATATTTGTACCACTTATACCTATAAGTATTATTGTTGTGCAAAAGTTCGCAAAGAAATTATTATCCAAATATTGGACAAGCTATACAACTTTAGGAGATGGATTTTTAGAAAATCTTCAAGGTCTCACAACTTTTAAGATATATGGTAGTGATGACTATAAATAAAAACAGATGAATATTGAAGCTGAAAACTTTAGAAAAGTGACGATGCGTGTTCTTATTATGCAATTGAATAGTATTAGTGTTATGGATATTGTTGCTTATGGTGGGGCAGCATTAGGAAGCTTTTGTGCCTTATATGGTTATGATCAAGGATCTGTTTCACTTATAGGAGCGATGTTTATTATATTAATATCATTTGAATATTTTATACCAATGCGTCAATTAGGCAGTTATTTTCATATTGCGATGAATGGCATGGCTGCTAGTGAGAAGATCTTCAAGATCATGGATGTTGATATGAACAATCATGCGCATCAAACACTTTCTCATCAACCTATGGATATTCATATCAACCATTTAGATTTTTCCTATGATAATGATCGACAAATCCTTAAAGATATATCTTTATCTATTGATAAAGGCTTTACTGGAATTGTTGGAGAGAGTGGCTCTGGTAAGAGCACGATTGCAAAACTGATTATGGGTTATTATCAATGCGAGCATATGCAAATTCAAGGCATAGAAAGAAGTCAGCTTGATGATGAAGATTTTATGGAGCATTTTATCTATGTGACGCATGATCCTATGATATTTAAAGGAAATGTCAGAGATAATCTTGATTATCTTGGTCAATATACAGATCAACAATGTTGGGATGTATTGAAACAGGTTCAATTAGATGGTTATTTTAAAAATCAAAATGGTTTAGAAACAGAAATATTAGAATCAGGAAGCAATTTAAGTGGTGGCCAAAAACAACGTCTTAATCTCGCCAGAGCATTATTATATGATGGTGATGTCTATATTTTTGATGAAGCCACAAGTAATATTGATGTTGAATCAGAAGAAGCGATATTAGATGTCATTCAACAAATCGCCAAATATAAGAAAGTGATTCTTATTACCCATCGTCTAAGCAGTGTTCAATTATGTCATGAAATATATGTATTGGATAAAGGTCAGATTGTTGAAAAAGGTGATCATGAAAGCTTAAGGGCACAACATGGCTTATATGATCAATTATTTATACAACAGGAAGCATTGGAGGTGTATCGTTCATGAAATTATCAGGTTTTCAGGTCATGAAAAGATTGATTGTCTTAGTGAAGCCACTTATGCCGATTATGTTTATAGCGATTATTATGGGTGTTTTAGGCTTTGTATGTGCGATTTCTATTCCTGTGTTATCGATGCATGCTTTGTTGAATATACAAACAATCTCATTAACTCATATATTGATCATACTTGTATTATTTGCTTTGTTTAGAGGTGTTCTTCATTATATTGAACAAGCTTGTAATCATTATATTGCTTTTAAGTTATTGGCTATTATTCGAGATCATGTTTATACAGCCTTAAGACGTTTGGCTCCTGCCAAATTAGATGGTAAAGATAAAGGAAACTTGATTTCACTTATAACCAATGATGTAGAATTATTAGAAGTCTTTTATGCTCATACCATATCACCATGTATGATTGCTTTCATTATGGCTATCATATTATTATCGTTATTTTATCGTATGAATATATATGCTATGATCATTGCCTTTGTTGCTTATTTTATTATGGCTATTATTATACCCTATATTGTCAGTATAAAAGGGGAAAATACAGGCCAGGAAAATCGTGAAGAAATAGGGAATATGAGTAGTTTCTTATTAGAAACCTATCGTGGGATCAATACATTATTCCAGTATCGTTTAGGCAACAAACGTAAAGAGGAGATGTTGGATCTTAGTGATCATATTGATCGTTTATCAAAAAAGATGAAAAATATTGAAGGTAATCAAATGGTTGCTTCACAGATACTTATATCACTATCAGTATGCATTATGTTTGTTGTTATGTTTATTCAATATCAAAATGGTTATACAACAAGTTATGATGTGATCATGTGTACAGTCTTAATGGCATCAAGCTTTGGACCTTTTACAGCTTTATCACAATTATCCAATAATTTATTATCAACTATAAGCAGTGGAAGACGTGTGATAGCTATATTGGATGAAGAGGAATTGATTCACGAAGTCGATAATAAAGAGACAACTGTATTTGATGATATTCAAGTCAATCATGTTGATTTTAAATATGATCGTGAACTTATTTTAAAAGATATTGATATTTCATTACCAAAAGGAAAAACAACGGGTATTATTGGTAAGAGTGGTAGCGGTAAATCAACATTATTAAAGTTACTGATGCGTTTTTATGATCCTACAAGTGGATTCATTACCATTAACGATAAAGACTTAAAAACTATCAATACATCAGATATGCGTCATATGTTCGCTTATGTTACTCAAGAAACCGTTCTGTTTCATGATAGTATTGAAAATAATCTTAAGATTGCCAATTTAGATGCAACGCATGAAGATATTGTATCAGCTTGTCAAAAAGCGAGTATTCATGATTTTATCATGAGCTTACCTGAGGGATATCAAAGCAATGTGAGTGAATTGGGTGCATCTCTTTCGGGAGGCGAAAGACAACGTTTAGGACTTGCACGTGCTTTCTTATCAGACAAACCTTGTATTTTGCTTGATGAACCAACCAGTAATCTCGATGTATTGAATGAAGCTATGATATTGCGTTCTTTGGAAAACGAAACAGGTAAAACAATTATTCTTGTTTCTCATCGTTCGTCAACGATGAAGATTGCAGATCAAATCATATCTATGGATCAAGGAAGGATATCTTAATGGACTTGGAAAAGAAAAGACAAAGAGAAATCAAAGTTGTATCTTTGATGATTCATTTAAAAACCTCATTTGCACCGTGTGCGTAAATATAGTATAATCTAAGAGTCTA
>JAJQDJ010000062.1 GCA_021202205.1 Erysipelotrichaceae bacterium | reverse complement strand
AAAATTAAATTTTTTTCATCTTAATTCCACTTTCTGCTTGCAATTCGGGATATTTGTTGAAAGGGTATATAATATATGCGGGAGTGTGAACGAAATGAATGATTATATGACTTATAAAAATATAGATATAGATTTTGGTGATGTTGATTATATGGGTGAATATCGTATCAATAATATTTTAGATGAATTTGCGAGAATTGCAACGATTAATGCTACAGAGTATGGTTTTTGGGATGATACGATGGCTCAATCATATGGTTGGGTTGTAGCAAAACAATCTTTATATTTGAATGAACCTATTCGCTATAAAGATGTTATTGAATTATCAACAACATTTTCTCATAGTACATTTGTAACATTTCCTAGGTATTATTTTATTAATAAAAACAGTAAGCAAAGTGCTTTTGGTACCTCTATCTGGACATTGATTGATATTGCCAAAAGACGTATTGTTGCTCCTAAAAGAATAGGTATTCATGTACCACAAAGTGAAAATCTATTATCGCTGGATTTACCAAAAAATATTCAGGTTGATATACCTTTGAAACATATGCAAACAAGACAAGTCTTATATAGTGATGTTGATACCAATCAACATATGAATAATGTACGCTATTTAGAATGGGCTTTAGATCTTGTGGATTATCGTATACATGAAGATTATTTTATATTTGAATTACATATCCTTTATAGAAAAGAAATAAGACCATTAACACCAGTAGAGCTTTATATAGGAAATGATGGTTTAAGATATATTATTGAGGGAAAAAGTAGTGAAGATGAACAATTTTTCTTGATAGAAATATTATTTAAAGAAAGATAAATTTGTTGAAATATAGGAAATTTGTAGAAAAGCTAACACTATAGAATATAAAAAAATGCATATTTTCAAAATATGAAATTTTTTATATATAAAATGTGCTATTATATGTGTGTTCCAAATATCTATAATAGTATTCGTTTTCCCGTAACAGAATTCAGATATGAAAAATGCCAATTGATTAATTGGTTTTTTTTGTATATAAAAACAATAATGCATATAAATGGATTTTTATAATAATTCATGTTATAGTCAAATTAACATAGTGGAATGGACAAATTTTATGTTTAAATTCTTTTTAAAATTTGGTTTATTCCCATTGTGAATATTTATTAAGAATGTTATAATTAACACGAAAATTTAAACAGGGGGTTTTAAGATGACATTTAAAGTAAAATGGAATGATGCCTGGGATGGATTCCAAGCAGGAAAATGGAATAAAGATGTTAATTTGAGAGATTTTATTCAATTAAATTATACTCCTTATGATGGTGATGACTCATTCTTGGCAGGTCCTACACAGAACACTAAAGATCTATGGGATCAGGTTATGGAATTAACAAGGCAGGAAAGAGAAGCTGGTGGTGTTTTAGATATGGATACTAAGACTGTATCTACATTAACTTCTCATGATGCTGGTTATTTAGATAGATCAAAAGAAAAGATTGTTGGGTTCCAAACTGATAAGCCTTTCAAGAGATCTTTACAACCTTTTGGTGGTATTCGTATTGCTGAGCAAGCATGTGAGACAAATGGTTATAAAGTTGATCCTGAAATTTCTTATATTTTTAGAGAATATAGAAAGACTCATAACCAAGGTGTATTTGATGTTTATACACCAGAAATTAGAGCATGTCGTTCTTCTCACGTTATTACTGGTTTACCTGATGGATATGGTAGAGGACGTATTATTGGAGATTATCGTAGAGTTGCGTTATATGGTGTTGATTTATTGATTGAAGATAAGAAAAATCAATTAGCTACAACACAAAAGAGAATGACTTCTAGTGTTATTCGTTTAAGAGAAGAATTGTCTGAACAAATTAGAGCATTAGGTGAATTAAAGGAAATGGGATTTAAGTATGGTTTTGATATTTCTAAACCTGCTAAAGACTGTAAAGAAGCTATTCAATGGTTATACTTTGGTTATTTGGGAGCTGTTAAAGAACAAAACGGGGCAGCTATGTCATTGGGTAGAACTTCTACATTCATTGATATTTATGTTGAAAGAGATTTAGCAAGCGGAAAATATACTGAAGAAGAAGTTCAGGAATTTATTGATCATTTCATTATGAAATTAAGATTAGTCAAATTCGCAAGAACGCCAGAATACAACTCAATCTTCGCTGGAGATCCTACTTGGGTAACTGAATCAATTGGTGGTGTTGGTGTTGATGGACGTCATATGGTTACAAAAACTTCATTTAGATACTTACATACATTATCTAACTTAGGAACTGCACCAGAACCAAATATGACAGTATTATGGTCTACAAGATTACCAGCTAACTTCAAAGCTTTCTGTGCTAAGACTTCTATTGAAACTTCATCAATTCAATATGAAAACGATGATTTAATGCGTGTTACTCATGGTGATGATTATGCTATTGCATGTTGTGTATCATCAATGCGTGTTGGTAAAGAAATGCAATTCTTCGGTGCTCGTGCTAACTTAGCTAAGTGCTTATTGTATGCTATTAATGGTGGTGTTGATGAAAAATCTAAGAAACAAGTTGGACCTAAATATCGTCCAGTTGTTGGTGATTACTTAGATTATGATGATGTTATTGAAAAATATACTGATATGATGGCATGGTTAGCAGGTGTTTATGTTAACGCTTTAAATATCATTCATTATATGCATGATAAATATGCTTATGAGAGAATTCAAATGGCTTTACATGATAGAGAAGTAAAACGTTACTTTGCTACTGGTATAGCTGGATTATCAGTTGTAACAGATTCTCTTTCAGCTATTAAATATGCTAAAGTTAAATGTATTAGAGATGATGATGGTATTGTTGTTGATTTTGAAGTAGAGGGTGATTTCCCTAAATATGGTAATGATGACGATCGCGCAGACGAAATTGCTCAATGGTTAGTTGAAACATTCATGGATATGGTTCGTTCTCATCATACTTATAGAGATTCTATTCCTACAACTTCTATCTTAACAATTACTTCTAATGTTGTTTATGGTAAGGCAACAGGAAGTACACCTGATGGTAGAAAAGGTGGAGAACCATTTGCTCCAGGTGCTAACCCAATGCACGGTAGAGATACTCATGGTGCTATTTCTTCATTATCATCAGTTGCTAAATTACCATTCAAAGATGCTCAAGATGGTATTTCTAATACATTTACAATCATTCCTAATGCTTTAGGTAAAGATGATGCTGTATTTGCTGGTGATTTAGATATTGAATCTATCAAAGAAGGTAATTAGAAAGAAGTGTTAATGAATGGCTACTCAAAAAGAAATTGAAGAGTTAGTTAAAATGTTGGATGGTCATATGAGCACAGGATCAGGACATATTAATGTTAAAGTGAATGATGATGCTCAAATTGAAATGGAAGACGTTACTGTTGTGTCAAAGATGGATTGTGATAGTGGTGATACGGCTTGCAAGATTCCAAATTTTCCGATGGATGACGATGAAGAATATTAGTAAAGGAGAATAATTATGGCTACAAATGAACAACAAGTTGAAAATTTGGTTGGTATGTTAGATGCTTACGCTGAAAAAGGTGGACATCATTTAAATGTTAATGTATTAAATAGAGATACTTTATTAGATGCTCAAAAACATCCTGAAAAATATCCTCAATTAACAATTCGTGTTTCTGGATATGCAGTTAACTTTGTAAAACTTACAAAGGAACAACAGGACGATGTTATTTCACGTACATTCCACGAAGCTTTATAGAATTTTAGGAGACACATTTTGCTGTCTCCTTTCATAGTAAAATGATAAGAACACTATTGAGGAGGATGAATAAATGAAAATCTTATTATGTTGTGTTGCTGGAGTTACTTCTACATTATTTGCTTCTAAATTAAAGGATGCTGCTTCTCGTAAAACAAGAGACTGTAATGTTTGGTCTGCATCAGAACATGCAGTTGAATATTCTGCTGATCTAGCTGATGTTATCTTAATTGAACCACAATTAAGAAGTGCATATGAAAAAATTGCAGGTGCTTACCCTGATAAAATTGTAAAAGTTATTAATGAAGAAGATTTTGTAAACTTCAATGCAATCAAGATTTTTAATGATATCTGGGAAGAATATAACAAATAATAAAATTATTCTTAAGTCTTAATGGGAATCAATTTCATTGATTCCTTTTTTGTGGTAAAATAAAAAAAGGTGGTGTTTTTATGAAAGGTTATATTCATTCAACAGAAAGCTGTGGGACAGTTGATGGACCTGGTATTCGTTTTGTCGTATTTTTTCAAGGCTGTCCAATGCGTTGCTTGTATTGTCATAATCCTGATACATGGGAACCCCATGTAGGCGAAACAATGAGTGTTGATGATATATTAAAGATGTTTAACTCAAAGAAAGAGTTTTATAAAAATGGAGGTATTACCTGTACGGGAGGAGAACCTTTGATGCAAATAGATTTTCTAACGGAACTCTTTGAAACTTGTCATAAACAAGGTATCCATACATGCTTAGATACTTCAGGTATTACCTATAATGAAAATCCTGATTATTTAAAGAAAATGGATAGATTATTAGCAGTAACAGATTTGGTGATGTTAGATATTAAGCATATTGATCCTATAGAACATGTCAAGTTAACGAGTCAACATAATGATATGATATTAAAATTTGCTCATTATATTGATGATAAAGGTATCGAAATATGGATAAGACATGTAGTCGTCCCAACTATTACGCAAAATGATCAATATCTTTATCAATTAGGAGAATTTATCGCAACATTAAAAAATCTTAAAGCATTAGACGTTTTACCATATCATACGATGGGTAAAGCTAAATATGATAATTTAGGTTATGATTATCCATTAAAAGATATAGAACCATTAAGTAAAGAAGATGCTATAAAAGCAAGAAATGTCATATTAACAGGAATGAAAGATGCACTACGTCACCATGAATAAAATATATGAACAATTAGATTATTTTTATGCTCATCAACAATTAGGTGAGGCCTATGCCTATTTACTCAATCAACTAAATAATGCTATGCAAAATAATAGGGACGATCTTGTATTAGGATTGCTTAGTGAATTAATGGGTTACTATCGTGTGACTTCACAGTTTGATTTAGGCTATACTATAGCTTTACAATCAGAAAAAATACTATTATCTCATGGCTTGCAAAACTCTATTGAAGCTGGAACATGTTATCTCAATATAGCAACTTTATATAGAGCAGGTGGAAGATATTTAGAAGCATTGGATTATTATCAAAAAGTAGAAGATATATATCAGAATCTTGATTGTCATGATGAACGTTTAGCTTCGTTTTATAATAATATATCTTTATTATATCAAGAGTTGGGTGATCTTGATAAAGCTATTGAGTATGAAATCAAAGCCTTATCTATTATGAAAGACATCAATAATAGTGAAGTAGAAATAGCTATTACTTATAGTAATTTGGCACAAATGTATTATCAATTAGATAAAAACGAACAAGCTTTAGATTATCTTCATCAATCTTTATCATTGTTTGAATCATTAGACTATTTGGATACACATTATTATGCAGCGCTTTCTTTAAAAGCTTATCAATATAGCTTAGATTTGAAATATGATGAATCGTTGAAACTATATGATGAAATATTAGCGAAACTCGATGAATTATATGGTCATAATAAAGAATATCAAATTGTCTTAGAAAATAGAAATAATGTAGCAAGTCAAATGTCTATCAAAGGCTTACAGTTATGTGAACAATATTATGAGAATTATGGTATCGATATGTTAGAAAATTTTAAGGAATATTTGCCTTATATGGCTATTGGCTTATGTGGGGAAGGATCTGATTGCTTAGGTTATGACGATGAATTGTCCCATGATCATGATTTTGGACCAGGGTTTTGTATTTGGTTACCTAGAGAAATTTATGATGAAATACATATAGATTTACAAGAAGCTTATGATCATTTACCACGAAAATTTATGGGTTATCAAAGAAATACTACATCACAAGCTATCAATAGAGTTGGAGTTCAATGTATTGATGATTTCTTTGTTTATCCAAAATGCGATGATGATTGGTTAAATATTGATGAAATGACATTACTTAATTGTATAAATGGAAAAATATTTGTTGATAACTATGGCTTGATTACAAAGATAAGAGAATATTTATCTTATTATCCTAGACATATACAAATGATAAAATTAGCTGAAAAAATTCACAAGATGTCTCAATGTGGTCAATATAACTATAATCGTATCCAACAGCGACAAGATAAAGTAGCCTTACAATTATGTTTATCATCATGATGCAACTATATCTGTTATATATATTTTAAATAAGAAATATAAACCTTACTATAAATGGAGTTATTATGGTTTGAAGGATTGTGTTATTTTACATGATTTAAGACAATCCTTACCATTATTAATAGAATCTGATGATAAAGAAACAATCATGGAAAGTATATGCCAGCGTGTTGTTTATGAATTACAAAGGCTCAATTATACTACATGTCTGTCATCATTCTTAGATGATCACATATCTTATATATTAGTCGTCTGGTAAAATGTCAAGAAGAAATTTAAAAGATTTTTAAATCCCGT
>JAJQDJ010000179.1 GCA_021202205.1 Erysipelotrichaceae bacterium | reverse complement strand
AAAAATAATCTATTATATAAATATATCAACACCAAAGTTCCACTCGAAGCGTTTTTATAAAATGGCACTAATTTATCATGTTTAAAATACAATTCATTATCCCCATCTGGTAATTTTTTTAATACTAATTGACATTCTATCCCCATTATATTTAAAAATGATTCTAATTCATCCAATTTTTCTTGATCTTCTAAATAATCATAAAATCTATTATATACTCCTTTCATCTTATACCTCATAGTATTTCCAGTATCAATCATCAACATATTTTTAACATATAATGATAATTTCATAAGTGAAGAATCATTAGAAAATGCTACATTATTAATCAACCACCTAATAAATGGCAATCGCATAATATTATCAGAGCTACCTTCATTTAAAGGATGCATATATCTATCAATATTTGCAGTTTCACCATGAATATATTTAAGATTTTCAAAATCGAAATTTTTATTCAAAAAATCGCATTTAAAAATACTTTGATTATTTATAGTGAGCTCCTCATCTAGTAAGTTAGAAAGAGAAGATTTTTTATAATTATAGATAATTACATCATCATCAAATTGAAATGTATAAGAAAATGTAGCGAATTTTTCTTTAGAATCAGCATTTAAAAAATTAGTTTCATCTATTAAATCATGAGTAGCTAATAATACTTTTCTTATATCCAACATTGCATTACCTAAATTAGTCTTTCCAGTTGCATTTCTACCATATATGATAACTTTACTAAGGACTTCATTTTCAATACAGTCTTTATTAAATTGATATCTACCAACATTATCAAAATCTATTTGAATATTATTTTTAAAATTTTTATAATTTTTTACTGAAAACCTTTTTAACATAATAATTTCATCCTCCTGTTTATTATAGTATAAACAATTTAACAATCAGTTTCAACACAAACTGTAAAAATTTTACGGTTTTAATATAACGTAATAAAAAGTGAATCATTAAGATTCACTTTGTACTTATAACTGTTCCTTGATAGCCTGCTTAGCTTTGTGAACTGTATGTTCCACATCATCGGCACAAGGCATATCACTCATCAGTAGCATCGCTGTAGCAACTATACCACCAGAGAATAGGGCAACTGCTAGTTTTGACATAATGTCAACCTCCTTTAAGTACAACTTATTATGGCATTAATCCATAAAATCATACGGACTTAAAGATTTATTTTCTAATAATTTTTTTTTTAAGGATGTATAACGTCTTTCATCATGACGATTGTTGATACCTTGAATGAATGCTTTATAATTACCCAATATAAAAAGTGATTGTTTTGCTCTTGTAATACCTGTATAGATGAGATTCTTTTTGAGCATAATATAGTAATCATAGAGCATTGGCATAATGACTATTTTGAATTCGTTACCCTGAGATTTATGAATGGACATGCAATAAGCATGTGTAATTGTATAGAAATCAGAAGATGTGTATTCGACAATGGATTCATCATATTGGACGACGATTGTATCATTCATATATTCAAAGTTATCTTTATAATTAATTTCTATAAGTGTACCAATATCACCGTTAAAGACATTGTCATCAACTCTATTTTTTAGTTGCAATATTTTATCGCCTTCTCTAAATATACGTTTTCCTACTTTAAGTTCATTTTTATAAGAATCAGCAGGATTGAGTAATGCCTGTAAAGCTTCGTTTAATGCATCAATTCCTGCTACGCCATTATACATCGGTGCCAATACTTGAATATCATCGAAGTCATAGCCTTCATCCATAGCTTTGGATACCAATATACTGACATTTTTAACAATATCAGATGATTCACAGCTCATAAAGTTAATATCCTTGTAATTTATAAAATCTTCATCAGTATATTCATCATTTCTTATATGATGAGCTAATTGAATAATACCACTTTCTTTGGCTTGTCGATAAATGGTATGAAGTTCAACTGTCGGTATCATATAGCTTTCTAACAAGTCTTTAAGCACATGTCCTGGAGATACTGATGGTAGTTGTTGATCATCACCAATAAGAAGTATTTGAGATACATGTTTAGAAGCTAATAGAAGATTTGAAAACAATTCACTATCAACCATTGAGAATTCATCTATGACTAATAAATCAATATTCAAAGGATTATCTTCATTGACTGCAAATGTATTGGTATGGAGATCCCATTTTAATAAACGATGAATGGTACAAGCTTCTAAACCTGTAACTTCACTCAATCTCTTAGCAGCTCTTCCTGTTGGTGCGACCAAAGCTATTTCATTATCGGGATTGAGTTTTGTATAAAGTTTTATAATTGCTTCAACAATGGTTGTTTTGCCTGTACCTGGACCTCCTGTTAGTATCATAATAGAAGTTTGAAAGAATGTTTGAATAGCTTTCATTTGTGTTTCATCATAAGTAATAGAAAGATCTTGTTCAAGTGTCGTTAATAGTTTGGTTATTTGTTGGGGATTGTATTCATGATTTGATTGATTGATATATTTTTTAAGCGTTGAAGCAATAACATCTTCACTATCATATAAATCATAAGGATAATATCGATCATTTTCTTGTATGATTCGATGATCTTCTATAAGATGTTCCATACACTCACCAAAGCGTATATAATCGATATCACTAATATAACGATGAAATTGATTATAAATACTATCATAATCATAATAAGTACTACCTGTTTTAAAACAAATTTCATTTAAGGCATAAACAATAGCTGCTTCAATTCTATTCATATCTAAAGGATCTATACCCACTTTCATCGCAATATCATCAGCTGTCTTAAAACCAATACCATCAATATCATCAATCAATTGATAAGGATTATGTTCTAATATATCCAAGGCATTTTTCTGATAATATTCCTGAATCAAAGCTAAGTAACGAGAATTAATATGATGCTTAGTAAAAAAAGATAATAATTCAAAGTCTTCACTTTGATTATTCAATACTTCATAAATAAGATCTCTTTTCTTTTCATTCATACCTCTAATCATATCTAGAACATGCTTATCTTCTTTGATTAACATTAAAGCATCTTTACCTAAAGCATCAACAATAGCAGTTGCTTGTTTTTCACCAATACCCTTAAACAAAGAACTCGATAAATAGCGAATGATTTCACTTTCATCATTCGCCAATATAAGTTCATATGACTCTATTTTAAACTGTTTACCATATTTCTTATGATAAACATAATCACCAATAAAGCGATATTTGTTTTCCATATCATAGTTATTCATGTAACCAGTTGCTGTAATCATCTTACTTTCCTGATCGACATCCAAAGAACAAACAATATACTTAGATGAATCACTATAATATTTGACAAATTTAATGTATCCTGTATATTCCATTATAAGTAAGTCAGCTCCTTACCATTCTTATAAACTTTATCAATAGTCCCTCCACCCAAACATACATCATCTTGATAAAAGACAGCTGCTTGTCCTGGTGTCACAGCCTTAACTGGCTTTTTGAATGTAACATAGATTGTATTGTCATCAACAAAGTGGATGGATACATCATTATCTTTTTGACGATATCTAAACTTAGCAGTGCAATCATATTCATCATTAGGTTTAATAGAAGGTATCCAATTGACATCGCTAATAAGAGCTCCTTCACTCATTAACCATTGATTTGAATCCCCTTGACAAACATATAAAATATTATTTTTATATTCTTTACCAACAACAAACCAGGCATCACCAGGGCCGCCAATATTCAATCCTTTTCTTTGTCCTATTGTATAATACATGATACCTTGATGTTCGCCTACAACTTCATGCGTAGCAATATTGACCATTTTGCCATTTTTAGCTGGTATATAGTTCTTTAAGAATTTTCTAAAATCTCTTTCACCAATAAAACATATACCAGTACTATCTTTTTTATGGGCTACTGGAATATTCAAATCTTCTGCTAATTGTCTTACTTCTGGTTTTGTCATATCCCCAATAGGAAATAATGATGCTTGTAGTTGTGATTGATTGAGTTGACATAAGAAATAGGTTTGATCTTTATTATTATCCACTCCTCTAAGCATAAAAGAATCATGACCTTCATGATGTTCTACTCTTGCATAATGTCCTGTAGCAATATAATCAGCATCAATAGATTTAGCATAATCTAAGAAAGCTTTAAATTTAATATGTTTATTACATAATATATCAGGATTAGGCGTTCTTCCTTTAGCATATTCATCTAAGAAATAAGTAAAAACATAATCCCAGTATTCTTTAATAAAATCCACTCTTCTAAGTTCAATACCAAGGTGTTCTGCCACCTTTTTAGCATCGTTATAATCCTGTTCCTGAGGGCAGATATCAGCATCGTTATTCGGATTTCCTAAGATATCATTATTCAATGATGAATCCCAATTACGCATAAACACACCTATCACTTCATAACCTTGATTTTTTAATACATAAGCAGCAACTGCACTATCAACACCACCACTTAAGCCTAAAACAACTCTTTTCATACATACCCTCCTAGCGTTACTCATTTTATCATGATAAATCATAAATATAAAGAAAAATCTTCATACAGCACAATTCATTGTCAGAAGAAAAGTGATATCTTTGTGATATCACTTCATTATTATAATTGAGACATTGGTAACATGGCTGCACCAATAGCACCACAGTCTTCTAATTCAGTTTCTAATAAAGGAATATATCCTCTCATACCAACATGAATCTTAGCATTGAATTGTTCGTTCAATTTATTAAAGAAATACTTCTTAGATTTCATAACACCACCACCAACTACAAAACAGTGTGGATCAACAGTCAATGCAATAGTTGCAAACAATTGTGCAAGTTCACTAACAACTTCATCAACAATACCTTGAGCCTTCAAATCACCTTCATCAGCTAATCTGAATACATCACCAGCATGTCTAACCTTTTCTTCACCTAAGATAGCTTTACCTTTTCTTGTAATAGCAGTACCACTTGCTTCACCTTCAGCAGCACCAGGATTTAAAGCACCTTGTTTATAACCATTATTCTTAACAATAATATTACCTATTTCACCAGCATGGCCTCTGCCACCTGATACCAATTTACCATCAACAATAAAAGCACCACCAATACCTGTAGAAATTGTTACATAATAAACAGTAGGTTTACCTTTACCAGCACCTAATAATGCTTCAGCAAGTCCAGCAACGTTAGCATCATTATCTAAGAATACAGGTAAATTAAATCTTGTAGATAATTTTTCACAAATTGGATAATTCTCAAAACCTGGTAAATTAGATGCCATAATCATCACACCATTAACAGTATCAACAGGTCCTGGTACACCAATACCAATACCTAATACGTTCTCCATACCACCACAAGCTGAATAATCGAGACTTTCAATTTGTCTTATAATTTTTGCAGTTACATAATCAGGGCCATTATCTCTTTCTGTAGCATCCTTTACTTCACTATAGCTGTGTCCCGTTTCATCAACTAACAAAGTACGGACATTTGTCCCACCTAAATCAATTCCGATATAAAATTTCATATTTGTTCTCCTTCCGTTATCTCTATTATACATGAATTTTAAGCGTTTTCATAGAAGATTTGATTTTTAATAGTATTTAATTTTTGCGGCAAAGGACATACTATCGTTTTATCTTGTAAATATTTTAAACTACCTATGGGTTTAATAAATGTTATTTTATAAGCATGCAGGAATTGATGATTCAAATGATATGTCTTTTTTATTATCTTATTGAGTTCAAAATCACCATATTTGCTGTCACCTATAACGGGATGACCTACACTTGATAAATGAACTCTTATTTGATGGGTTCTACCTGTAACAAGCTTGACTTCTAATAAAGAATAATCATTCTTATAATCCAAATGCTTAACTATTGTATGCATAGTATGGGCCCCTGGTGTATCAGGGCTTACAACCTTAACCAATGATTGATCACTATCTTTCTTCATATAACCTATAAGTTCCTGTGAATCTAAATAACCCTTACAGATAGTTAAATATGTTTTATCAATACAATGCCTTTGTTTCATCATGAATGATAAATCCTGCAATGATTGCATTGTTTTACCAAATATAACAATACCACTCGTATTACGATCCAAACGATGAACGGGAGCAGGTATGAAACCCAAATCACTTTCAGGATCATATTCTCCATTTTGATATAAATATGTTAATACCTGATTAGCAAGTGTATTAATAGATTCATTCATATCTTCATGAATAAGTAAACCCGCAGGTTTATTGACAACTAAAATATTTTCATCCTCATATAGTACTTCAAAATCGATATGTAAATCATAAATAGTCATAGGATTGGTATATTCTGTAAATTTATCGTCATATAAGAATAATTCAACTATATCACCAGTATGTAATATATAATTTTCTTTGACTCGTTTTCCATTTACTTTAACATCCTTTTTCCTTAACATTTTATAGATTAAAGAAGAAGGTGCTCGACATAATAGTTTTTTTAAATACTTATCAATACGTTGATTGCTGTGGTTATCATCTATTATTAATGTTTTCATTACTCTCACCAATGCTCATTATACATAAAACTTATAAAAAAATCCCGAATTGCAAGCAGAAAGTGGAATTAAGATGAAAAAAATTAAAACCTCATTTGCACCGTGTGCGTCATTAAAATAAAAAAACATTGAATTTATGA
>JAJQDJ010000206.1 GCA_021202205.1 Erysipelotrichaceae bacterium | reverse complement strand
AGGAACAGGTAGTGAAAAGCCCATATATTATAACAAGCTTTGACACTACCTAATTTATAATGAGGTGGATTTATGTTAATATATGTGAATCATGATGATATGCGTTCTTTGCAGTTAATGGATGATTTAATGCAAAAAGGTTATTATGTGACAGATAATTTACGTGATATGAAATATGCAGATGCTCTTTATCTTGGTAGTAAAGGGATTGATTTAAAGCATTTTTTGCATACGCATCAAGATACAATAGTTATCGATAATATAGGTGATATGATAAAAAAAGATACTTATGTTTTTACATTAATTCATAATGATTATATGTTGTTACTATCTAAGCAATATCATTTTCATTATATTGCATTATTAGATAATGAAGATTTTATTAAGCATAATAGTATTTTAACAGCCGAAGGTGTTATCAGTTATTTAATTAGTCATCGTAGATTTCCTTTATATCGTAGTCAAATACTCGTTACAGGTTATGGACATTGTGGTAAAGAGATTGTTGAGTTGTTGTTGGGGCTTAAAGCTCAAGTAAGTGTAGGAGTTAGAAATTCTAAACTAAAAAATGATATTGAATCGATAGGATGTCAATATATGAATCTTTCTGATATAGATTTATCAATGATTGATATATTAATTAATACCATTCCTAGTGTTATTATAGAAGAGGACTTATTAATTAAAGCTAAAAAAGATATTATGATAGTGGATATTGCTTCTTATCCTTATGGCATTGATCACCATAAAGCTTTAAAATTGAATTTGAATAGTCAAATCTTACCATCAATACCATGTCGTTATGCTTATGGATATGCTTCAAAGATGATATGTGATCGTTTAGAGGATGTTCTTATATGCGATTAGGTATTTGTATAACTGGTTCATTTTGCAGTATGGATGATTTATTATATGTTCTCAATGATTTAAAAGATGAATATGATATCGAAATATTTATGAGTGATCATGTTAATACTATGGATACACGTTTTAATGATGCACAAGTACTTAAGGAAAAAATATACAATATCATTCCATGCCCTATTCATACAACAATTAATGAATCAGAGATTTATGGACCAAATTGTTTGCTAAATGCCGTATTGGTTTATCCTTGTAGTAGTAATACTTTAGCTAAATTATCTTTAGGTATCAATGATAATGCAGTAACCATGCTTGTAAAATCTAACTTACGTAATGCGATACCTATCATTATAGGAATATATTCTAATGATGTCTTATCTTTAAGTGGTACGCATTTATTAACATTATATAATCGAAAAAACTATTATATTGTGCCTATATTTCAGGATAATTATCAACACAAACCTAATAGTGTTATAGCATGTAAAGAAAAAGTCAAAGAAACTATCCAAAAAGCTTTAGACCATCAACAAATCCAACCATTCTTATTAGGATATAAAGAAAAATAATTTGAACGTCTGACGATTATATGTTATGATTAACGTACTGTATGGGACAAATATTATATATATTGAAAGGGTGAAATAATGAAAGATAAAATTCAATTAATCCCAATAGGCGGACAGGCTGAAATGGGAAAAAGCATGTATTGTTTAGAGATTAATGATAATATATTTATAATAGATTCAGGGTTTAGGTTTCCTGATTCAGATAAACTAGGTGTCGATATTATCATTCCTAGTTTTACATATTTAGAAGAAAGAAAAGATAATATAGCAGCTATTATTATTACACATGGTCATGATGATGTCATGGCAGGATTACCTTATTTATTACAATCTATAAGTGCTCCTGTCTATGCTCCAAGTTTGACAGGTGATTTGATTGAACAAATGATTAATCGTTATTTAAGACATAATCGTAATGCCAATATTGATTTGGATTTAAGACGTGTCAATCGTAATGCATCTATAGATATTAATGGTGTACAAGTAGAATTCTTTCCTGTTACACATTCTATTCCTGGAAGTGTTGGTGTTGCTTTTTGGACTGACGCAGGTTATATAGTTTATGGTAGTGAATTTATTATAGATTTTGGAGCTCCTGAAGGTTTTAGATGCGATATTCAAAAGATGATGGAGATTGGCAAGAAAGGTGTTTTAGCTTTATTGGTTGAATCCTCTAGTGCTAGACATGAAGGTTATACATCTCCTAGTCATAAATTGACAAATAAAATTGAACGTGTTTTCGAAGATAGTAATGAACGTATTATTATTACAAGTTTTGCACAGAATGTTTTCCGTACAAAGGAGATTGTTGAATTAACAAAAAAATACAAACGTCAAATTGTTTTCTATGGTAGAGATAAATATGATAATACTAATAGTTTACTTCGAATTGGTAGAGAACAAAATAAACCAGTCATTGATGTTCCTGAAAAATTATTAGGGGATAAAGAAAAAATAGGTAATCCTGTTTATGATAGCAATTATGCTATTTTACTAAGTGGTTCCCCAACTCGTATTTACCATGATATTTGTGATATTATTGATGGCGGAGATAAGCTATTAAAAATACGTGAAGGTGATACATTTATTGTTGCTTCACCAGTATTGCCTGGAACTGAAAAGATTGCTAATAAAGCGCATAATGGCTTATATAAAACAGAAGCTCATGTGTATTTATTAAAGAATAAGGATTTATTTTCTATGCATGCTTCTAAAGAAGACATTAATGTTATTATTCAGATCTTTAAACCAAAATATTATATACCTATCAAAGGTGAATATCAGCATTTTATTTTTAATCGCCAAATTGCTTTAGATATGGGTATTGAGGATAGTCATATTATCTTATTAGATAATGGTGAACGTATTACTTTTAAAAATGGTGAAGTATTACCAGAAAGAGATATTTTTGAAATTGAAGATATTATGATTGATGGTAGTGGTATTGGAGATGTTGGAGAAAAGGTAATTGATGATCGTATTCAACTGGCTAATGATGGTGTTGTTGTAGTCGGATTAACTATTTCTAAAGAAACAAAGGAAATAGTCGCTCAGACAGACTGTCAAACAAGGGGATTTGTTTATTTAAAAGATTCAGAATATGTTATTAAGCATGTTATTGATATATGTGAAGAAGTTGTAGGAAAATTAAAAGAAGATCCTAATATTGAAATAAGCGAAATTCGCTATATGATGAAGGATCAATCAATGAAATATATTGTAAAAGAAACAAGAAAAAAACCTGTATTTATTGGCGTAGTAGTAGAAATATAGGCAAGATGTATCTTGCCTTTTTTAAAAGGTGGGAGTTAAATGGCTAAAACAAAACGTAAAAGAAAAAGTAAGAAAGATATATTAGAAGAAAACCTTAAAATAAGAATGATAACATTAATTATTATAGCATGTATTGTTATTGCTGCTATGAATCTTGGCATTATTGGTACAGTAATGAATAATATGGTAACTTTTTTAGTTGGTAATCTATATGGTATAATATATTTAGGATTGCTAGGTAGTTGTATTTATTCCTTTTTTAAAGCTAAACTTCCTAAATTAACAGGACCAGAAGCGGTTGGAATATATTTGATATTTATCAGTATATTAATTATAGCGTGTATTCCTTCTAATCAAGATGCCAAAGGTATAGGAGTATTAAATACTTATATTCAAGGTGGAGTTTGGAATAAAGGTGGTATAATAGGTATGCTGTTATTTGGTATTCTAAGCAGTCTATTTGATATTCTAGGTACATTGATTATTGCCGATATTATATTAATTATTGGCTGTATTTTACTCTTCTCACGTGCTTATATTAAATACCAATCCAATGCTAAGAAAAAACCTAAGGTTAAGAAAGCTAAAGGAACAAAAATTATTGAAGATAAGCCAAAAAATGATGATAATGTCATTATTCTAAGACAAAAGCCTCGTTTTTTTTACCCATTTAGCAAATCAAAAGATACTATTATATTCCCTGATGAAGTCTTTGATGATCCAATAGAAAAAGCACCAGAAAATAAAAAGACGAAAGCTTTTGATATCAATGAAGAAAAAATGAAAATAGATATTATTGATACAGATGAAAAAGAAATTGATGAAATAAAGAAAGAAGTCAAACCGATTATTCATAGTGATGATTATAAATTACCACCTATATCATTACTTCAAACAAGGTCAACCAATCATGCTTCTAAAGAAAAAAACATTGCTAAAAACAATGGTATACGTTTAACCAACGTTTTATCTGAATTTGGTGTCAATGCTACTATTGAAAATGCCTATATTGGGCCTGCTATAACCAAATATGAATTAAAATTAGAAACTGGTACAAGAGTCAATAAAATATTGCAATTACAAGATGACATTAAATTGGCTTTAGCGACAGCGGATATTCGTATTGAAGCTCCAATACCTGGAAAACCATACGTTGGCATTGAGGTTCCTAATTCAACACCTGCTGTTGTAGCTTTTAAAGATGTTTATAAATCACTTATGAATGATTCTCATTACGCTAATGATAAACTCGTTGTAGCATTGGGTAAAGATGTATCTGGTAAACCTGTTTATGCTCATTTAGATAAGATGCCACATTTATTGATTGCAGGAGCAACTGGTTCAGGTAAATCCGTATGTGTTAATGCGATTATTACATCTATACTTATGCGTACTAAGCCTGATGAAGTTAAATTGATATTAGTTGATCCTAAAAAAGTAGAATTATCAATTTATAATGATCTTCCTCATTTAGCTTTTCCAGTTGTCACAGATGCCAAAAAAGCAGCAGGAGTTTTACAAGAAGTCGTATCAGATATGGAAGATCGATATGAGAAATTTGCTGAAGTCAACGCCAAAAATATTCAAGCATATAATGAATATATTAAAAAACAAAATATGGATAAAGAATCAAGGGATTGGATACCTTTTATGCCTTATAAAGTTGTTATATTGGATGAAGTTGCTGACTTGATGATGGTAGCCAGTAAAGTTGTTGAAGATTGTATTATGCGTATTTCCCAAATGGCAAGAGCTGCTGGTATCCATATGATTGTCGCAACGCAAAGGCCATCTACTGATATTATAACTGGTGTCATTAAAGCTAATATTCCTTCGCGTATTGCTTTTGCTGTATCCTCAGGTGTTGATTCTCGTACTATTTTAGATACGACAGGTGCAGAAAAATTACTTGGAAGAGGGGATATGTTATTTTCTCCTATGGGTTCATCTTCTCCAATACGTGTTCAAGGTTGCTTTGTAACTGATGAAGAGGTTCAATCTATAGTTGATTATATTAAAAATCAACAATCCGTAGAATATGAAAAAACATTGGATAACATAAAAGCTGTTGATGCTTCTATAAGTCACATTGATGATGATGAAGAAGACGAAGAATATGAAGAATGCCGACAATTTGTTATTCAGGCACAAAAAGCTTCAACATCTTTATTGCAACGTAAATTTCGTATAGGCTACAACAAGGCTGCCCGTATCATTGATCGTCTTGAAGAAGAAGGAGTCATTGGGCCGCAACTTGGTAGTAAGCCACGAGAAGTCTATATTCGACAATATCATGAAGAAGATGTATAATGCATCTTCTTTTCTACGTTTTTTTACCATAATTTACTAAACTCCCTTTTCATTTTGTTAAATTAATGTTAAAATAAATGCATAAATTTAAGGAGGAAAAGTAAATATGAAAAAATTGTTTGCGTCTTTAGTAGCTTTGTCTTTGTTACTAGTAGGATGTAGCAGCAGTGATGATTCAGATTCTTCATCTGATGGTTATGAAGTAGCTTTGATTACAGACTCTGGTTCAGTAACTGACAAATCATTCAACCAATCTGCTTATGAAGCTATTGAAGAGTATTGTGGTGATACTATTTCTTATAAGTATTATGCACCTCAAGACACTGATGATGATGGTCTTTATGCTACAATTGAACAAGCTATTGACAACGGTGCAAAAATTATTGTTACACCTGGTTACAACTTTACAACTGCAGTCACTCAAGCAGAAGCTGATTTCCCTGATGTGACTTTTGTTGCAATTGATCAAACTGATTTGGAACCTACAGAAAATACGATTAGTTATATTTTTGCAGAAAATGAATCAGGTTATTTAGTAGGATATGCTGCTGTAAAAGAAGGATATACTAAATTAGGATTCATGGGTGGTATGGCTGGAGATTCAGTTGTAAACTACGGTGTTGGATTCTTACAAGGTGCTAATGACGCAGCTGCTGAATTAGGAGTTGATGTAACTGTTAATTATTATTATACAGGTACATACAGTGCTGATCCATCTATCAAGACTGCTTGTGATAACTGGTTTGTTAATGATGGTGTTGAAATCGTATTCTCTTGTGGTGGACAAATTTGTTCTAACGTTTTTGCATCAGCTGAAGAAAATGGTGGTATGAGTATTGGTGTAGACGTTGACCAAGGTGATGAATCAACAACTGTTTTAACTTCTGCATTAAAAGGTGTAAGTGCAGCTGTTACTGAAGCATTAGATGCATTTAATAATGATACTTTTGAAGGTGGACAAGTTGTAACTTTAACTGGTTCTGGTGATATGGTTTATAGCGCAGATAAATTTACTAATTTCACTCAAGAAGACTATGAAGCTATTTTAGCTAAGATTCAAAATTCTGAAATCGATTTATATTCTTGTGATGATGTTACAGAAAATAGTAGTGATCCTTCTACTTATATTGATTTAAGTAATGTAACTGTTAAATATCAGTCATAGTTTTTTAAAAGGATTGTTTTTATAAAGTGTACCCCTTGTCAAGGACAATTAAATAAAAAAGAGTATTTTAATAGTT
>JAJQDJ010000098.1 GCA_021202205.1 Erysipelotrichaceae bacterium | reverse complement strand
ATATAAAAAGGCATGAGCCCAAGAGATACGAATCCCTTAAGTTCATGTCATTGCGTGCTTCTATTCCTTTTGATAAAGATCGTAGTGGTTTTGTCATGGGTGAAGGAAGTGCAGTTCTCATTCTTGAAGAATTAGAACATGCCAAACAAAGAAATGCAACTATTTATGGTGAAATAGTTGGTTATGGATCAACTTGTGATGCTTATCATATTACAGCCCCTATTAGTGATGGTAGTGGTGGTGGAGAAGCTATGCTTAAAGCTTTAGCAGATGCCTCTTTAAAACCTAGTGATATTGATTATATTAATGCTCATGGTACAAGTACACCATTGAATGATAAATCCGAAACATTAGCTGTGAAATATGCTTTTAAAGAAGAGGCTTATAACTTAGCTATCTCTTCTACAAAATCATATACTGGTCACTTATTAGGTGCAAGTGGAGCGTTAGAATCTGTCATTTGTTTAAAAGCCTTAGAAAATGGCTTGATTCCAGCTACTATCAATTATCAAAATCCAGATGAAGAATGTGATCTTGATATTGTTCCAAATACTTCAAGAAAACAGGATATCAAATATGCAATGAACAATTCATTAGGATTTGGTGGCCATAATGCTTCAATTATCTTTAAGAAATGGGAGGAAGAATAATGTTATATAATTCTAATGATATTCAAAAAATTATACCTCATAGATATCCATTTTTATTAGTAGATTGTATCGAAAGCATCAATGAAGATCAAACATCTATCGTTGGTAGAAAATGCGTCACGGCCAATGAAATGCAATTTCTAGGACATTTTCCACAAAAGCATGTTATGCCAGGTGTTCTAATCGTTGAAGCCTTAGCACAAACAGGATGTGTATTATTATTATCTAAAGAAGAAAACAAAGGAAAACTTGCTTACTTTGCTGGTATTAATAAAGTGAGATTTAAAAGACAGGTTATTCCTGGTGATGTTCTGACAATGACAGTTACATTAACTAAACAAAAAGCCAGTATCTATTTTGCTAAAATAGAAGCCAAGGTAGAAGATGAAGTAGCTGTTGTCGGAGAAATCATGTGTAGCGTAGGAGACTAATAAAACTGAAAGTTTTAACTTTCAGCTTTTCTTATGTCTAAATATCTTGATTGTATTGACTATTCATAATGACCTTTACAGGAAAATATTAAAACGGTGTCATTATCAACTACGTGTTTATCTGCATAATTATTCGTCCTCAATTAATGCATGTTCTGTAAATGTTAAATTTCCTGCTTTATAATCAGTCATTTTCTTTTCTAAATAATTAATATTACTCTCTGAATAAAATGGATCCAAATCAATGCTAAAGGGTATTCTTTGGTCCCTTACAACTTTACTTGCGTAGATATTGAAAGCAACTGACATGTTCATTCCTGTTTTATTGCAAAATTCTTCAAATTGTTTTTTTAGAGTAGCATCCATTCTTACATTTACCATAACTGTTGATTGTCCCATTTTATTCATCTCCTTTCATATAATATTGTATCAATAAATATAAATATTGTTAATACAATGTATTGATATAATAAACATAAAAACTGAAAGTTCTAACTTTCAGCTTTTCTTATGGTTATTTCTCCAGAATTTAATATTTTTTCTTCATTATTGACTAACACTTTCAAACTTGCATCATCATTAATATCTAATACATAGGCTTTATATGATTGATTGTTTTGATAAACCATAACATTTTGATGCAAGATACATGAATACTTTTTATAATCATCAATAAATGATAGATTTTTGTAATCATCAAAGAAATAATTCAAAAAATCTATGATAATCTTTTCTCTTTCTATGACCCTATCACATTCATTTTCTAAACATGTAGCAATATCTTTTAAGTTATCAGGAAAAGTTTGTTTATGTACATTGAGACCAATACCTATAACCATTTTTTGTATTTGGGCTGTATTCATCTCTAATGCTGCTTCACATAGTATACCAGCTACTTTCTTATTGTTTAATATAATATCATTTACCCATTTAATAGATGGCTCCAATGGATAATTTTTCTTAATTGTTTTAATTAAGCTTACAGCACAAATAGCAGTAATCTTTAAACTATCATAAACAGTTAATTGTGGTTCAATTACAAAAGAAAAATATATTCCTTTTTCTTTTGGAGAATAAAATGTTCGACCATTTCTGCCTCTTCCACCACTTTGATGTTCTGCTATAACTATATCACCTTGACGATACTTTGTATCTTTCATAAGATTATTAGTAGAAGGAATATTATCATAATATTCAATATTTCTATAAAAATTAGGAATACTACCTTGAATATGGCTAATAAAAATAATATCACTATCTTTGTTTAAGCAATAACCTTTTCTAGTAGAAGATTTTATATCATATCCTTTATCAATCAGTTTCTTAACATTCTTAGAAATTGTTGTACGTGATACATGTAATTGATTACTCATTACTTGTCCTGATATATAATTTCCCTTTTCTTTATTTAGTAATTCTAAAATTACATTTTCCATTATCATTTCTCCTTGCGTGGATTATATCATATTTATTTGAATTTCCTAGTAAAAAATTAAATTTTTGTTGATAAATAAATATTTTTTTGATTATAATGGAGATGGTGATAAGATGAAGATAGGAATCATACTAGCAACTAGTCAATGTGATAAGGCACAAAGCATAGAAAATATACTTAAAGATATCGTTGATGAGGATATTATCAATTTTGGATGTTTTGACGATGAAGAATATAGCTATGTAGAGATATCGTTACTTATAGGACTGCTTATTAATAGTGGAGCAGTTGATTTTGTCATTACAGGATGTTCATCAGGACAAGGAATGATGTTATCATGTAATGCTATGCCAAATGTTATTTGCGGATATATATCAACAGTAGGTGATGCTTATTTGTTTAGACATATTAATGATGGCAACGTTATATCATTATCGTTTGGTTTAAACTATGGCTGGTGCGGTGATATCAATGTAAAATATATTTTAGAAGCATTATTCCTAGATGTCGAATATCATATTGATGATATGCCACGCAAATAACATGATACAACATTATTAAAACAGATCAATAAGATATCTAAAATTGATATGATAACATTACTAAAATCTTTAGATGTTAATCTTATACAAAAGATATTAGCTAAGCATGATGTAGTAGAATATATCATGAATTACTCAACAAATACTGAATTGATTGAATATCTCAAAAATGATTGAAAAATGATAAGGTAAATGCTATAATTCAATTGTTAATTAGATAACATGCTTATCAAAATGAAAAGGTTAAGGAACGCACTCCTTAACCTTTTCTAGCTTTTTTAAAGTGTCTTAACACTTAGGCTTACTACTGATCAAAGTGGCTTTCCAATCATTTGTAGATAAAATAATACTAGCAAAGGATACATACAACTATCAACAAAAAGTCCCAAGTTTGTCTCAAATTTTCTTTGCTAGTATATAATATTAATGATAATATTTTGCAAATGCAAAGTTATATAACTTATTTTTAATAATTACTTTACAAAGTAGATAAATAGGTATAGTATTATACATGCAGATGATGTTTCTTCATCACCAAATATAAATTCAATATATTAAAGTCTTTGGGGTTAGGTGAAATTCCTTACCGGTGGTAGAGTCCACGACCCGCAATTGCGGCTGATCTGGTGTAATTCCAGAACCGACGGTAGAGTCCGGATGATAAAAGACATTTTCTGTAATGTTGACCTTAAGATGCTCTTAAGGTCTTTTATATTGGAGGAGAAAAAATGAGAAATTCAAAAGTAAAAGAAATGACATTGATTGCAATTATGGGGGCTTTAGGAGCTGTGTTGATGATGACTTTGCATTTTCCAATTCCTTTTATGCCACCATTTATGGATTTTGATTTAGCAGCTGTTCCTGAACTTATTGGTGGTTTTGCCTTAGGACCAGTAGCTGCAGTATTGATTATTCTAGTTAAACTTTTAATTAAGCTGGCCATTATCGGTACAACAAGTATGATGACAGGTGAAATACAAAACTTTATATTAAGTTGTGCATTGGTTTTGCCTGCAGTATTGATTTATCAAAGAAATAAAACTAAAAAGAATGCCCTAATTGGTATGTTAGTAGGGACAGTCATTACATCTTTGACAGCTGTATTGACGAATATTTATATTATTATTCCTTTTTATGTATCTTTAATGGGTATGTCAGTCAGTGATATTATTCAAATGTGTACAGCAGTTAATCCTTTGATGAGTGATACAATTACTTTAGCTATTTTTGGTATTATACCATTTAACTTAATCAAAGGTTTTGCCTGTTCAGCAGTGACATTCATCTTATATAAACGTTTAAGTAGGTATATTAAGAATTTTGTGAGGGGATATTAATGGATTTTAATGAAGCTAAACAATATATATTTGATAAATTAGCACCTTCTAAGATTATGGCATTAGCTACTTCTGTCAATGATCATGTTATGGTTAGAAATGTCAGTTGCTTAATTTATAATGATGCTATTTATTTTAAGACAGATAAAAATTTTAGAAAAACCAAACAATTATATGCAAATCCTCATGTAGCTCTATGATTCAATGGTATTCAAGTAGAAGGACAAGCTATTATTAAAGGCTTGGTTATTGAAGAAGAAGGGAGAACCTTTGAAAAGCTATACAACAAATATTTGTTTGGTAGTTATAATGCCTATAGTCATGAAGAAGATGAAATATTAGTAGAAGTTCAACCTGAATTTGTTGAAATATGGGATACTGATGACAATAATAAGGCATTTCAAATATTTGTTGATTTTAAAAGTGAAGAATGTCTATATAAGAAGTATGATAAATAAGTCATACTTCTTATACTTTTCCACAAAATTTCCATATTTAGATAATATAATATTTTTTGTTGTAAATAATAAATTCAAGTGTATAATGAATAATGATAGAAATGAGGGATAAGATGAAAAAAATTATAAGTGTATTAGTATCTAGAGGTTTTTTACTAATTATAACACTTATTGCAGCAATATTTTTTAGTTATGTAGTCTATCAATTACAAATCTTACCAACAAAGTATTATATACCAATGGTTGTTATATTAATATTTGTATGTTTATTACTCTATGTTGTTCAAAACGATCCTGAATATGAACATTTGTTACGAGTCACTGTAGTGAAGATTATGAATGTTGTGTTAGCTATTGCTTTAGCATTTGCTTCTTTAACAGCTATGAAAGGATCAAGCTTTTTATCTTCTATTACGAATGCATCAACACAATCAATTGAAATGAATGTTGTTGTATTAAAATCTAGTTCATATAATTCTTTAGAAGATTTGGAAGGTTGTATTTTTGGAGGTAATGAGCAGGATTTGGTGAATGTTAATAAAACAGAAGCGATGATTGAAGATGAAATAGGAGATATTAGTGTTACGACTTATTCTAGCTATACAAATCTAGTAGAAGCTTTAGAAGATTATGAAGTACCTGCAATTATTGTTAAGGCAGTGGATATAGATTCATTGGATGATGTTGATAGTAATTTTTCAAATAAAATTAGAATCATTGCTACCTTTACAATTACCATTGCAACAGTGAGTGCCAATAGTGCCAATGTTACTTCAGAAGCTTTTAATATCTTTATTTGTGGTACAGATAAAACAGGATCAATTGATACATTTGGTTTATCCGATGTTAATATGATTGTTACTGTTAATCCAACAACGAAACAGATATTATTAACATCTATACCAAGAGATTATTATGTAGAAATCATTGGAATGGATAATGTGACAGGTTATGATAAATTAACGCATAGTGCTAAAGGTGGCATAAGCTGTACAATGGAAACATTGGAAAATCTGTTAGGAATTGAATTTAATTATTATGCTAAATTTAATTTCACGTCATTTATGAATGTTATTGATGCTTTGGGTGGTATTACAATAGATGTTCCTCAATATGATGTTATTGACAATGATGAAGGTGTTTTTACTACATATATAGGTAATTATACTATTTATCCTGGCGAAAACACTTTTGATGCAAATGAGGCTTTGGCTTTTGTAAGAGAAAGGAAATCATTTGTGAATGGAGACACTGTTAGAGGCGAAAATCAGATGCTTATGTTAAAAGCTATTATTAAGAAAATCTGTTCAACTTCTTTAATAACCAATATGGATGAAATTTTTGAATCATTATCTGATAGTTTTGAAACAAATATGTCAGATAAAGAAGTGAAAGCACTTATTAATATGCAATTAGATGATGGAGCTTCTTGGGATATTCAAACCTATCATATGTCTGGTACAGATATTCGTACGTATGAATTGGCTACTGTTGGTAATGTCTCTTCTGTTAATCCTGATGGATTATATGTAACGGAACCGAGCGAAGAATCAGTAGTATTAGCTCAATCTTATATTGAAGCGATTATGAATGATGAAATCATCAAACTTGATACTGAAGACGAGGATGAATAAGATGCTTGTTGTATTAAAAGAGAATCTTAAAAGTGTTGATTTTGAAAGATTGTTATATATTGTTAGAAAATATGATATTGAAGCTATTCATTCTAATTGTTTTGAGTTACCAAATGATGTTTCATTAGTTGATTTGAATACCTTACAAGAAGATAAAGCTGTGGATAAGATTGTTGTGGATGATTGCATTTTTGTCGAAAATATTGTTAAAACTTACGGTTTTATCAACAAATAGCCCCGAATTGCAAGCAGAAAGTGGAATTAAGATGAAAAAAATTTAATTTTTATA
>JAJQDJ010000016.1 GCA_021202205.1 Erysipelotrichaceae bacterium | reverse complement strand
AAAAAATATTCCATATAATAAGAAAAATATTGAAAAAACAACCATGAATATAATTTCACCACCATGATTTGGATAAAGTGATGAACAAGGAAGCTTGACAAGAGTATCTTTATTGAAATAATAATCCATCTCTTGAGAGACACTATACCTTTTATCTAAAACAATTAAAGCAATGATAGATAATATACCTAATATAACTAATACCACAATAGGATGTGTCAATATCCATGAATGAGTGGTAGCAATTTCTCGATATTGTGTTATCGGTAAACAATTAAATTGATCCAAATAGAAGATAGAGCATGCAAATAAATATATAGAAGAAATAATAAATAAATATTTTTCGATTCTATTAACAATCTTAGGATTAAAATGATGTTGGATAAAGGGACGATAGCCATATTGTAAAGCTATGCTTCGAGGATATCCATAACTCACCAACAAATCTTCTATACTATTATATGAATCTAGAGATTCTTCAATATCTTCTTTTAATTCATAATATATTTTCTTTTTCTTTTTTACTTTAAAATATGAGCATACAGCATATATATATTTTTCTATTATTTCATTCATCATATCACTCTTTTCACATCTGATTATAAGACAAATCTATAAAAAAATGAATAGTTTTGTTTGTAATGTTGTTATAAAAATGTATAATAGTCAAGAAGGTGATAGAAATGATAGTTAATGAAACACCAGTTAAAGAAATATTAGAAGAAGTTAAACCTGCAAAATTGGTGGCTGCTACAAAATATGTTGATGAAAAAGAAATAGAGAATTTAGAAGAATGTGGATGTATGTACTATGGAGAAAATAGAGTGCAAGCATTTCTGGATAAGTATGAATTGTATCATGGTAAAGGACATTGGCATTTTATAGGAACACTTCAAAGTAATAAAGTCAAATATATTATAGATAAAGTGGAATTGATTCATTCAGTGAATACTATAAAACTTATCAAAGAGATAGAAAAACAAGCAAGTAAGCATGAATTAATATCTCATGTATTATTAGAGGTTAATATTGCTGCTGAAGATAGTAAGCAAGGGTTTGATAAAAATCAAATAAGAGAAGCTATGGATTTGATTATGACGTGTCCACATATTATTGTTGATGGATTAATGATGATGGCTCCTAATATTGAAGTAGAAGCTACAAGAATTTATTTTAGAAAGACCAAAGAGTTATTGAATGAACTTAAAGAGGAATATCCAAATTATCCTCTAAATGAATTATCTATGGGAATGTCACAGGACTATAAAGTGGCTTTAGAAGAGGGAGCTACAATTGTTAGGATTGGACGTGCACTCTTTAAAGATGAGCAAGTTTAGGCTTGCTTTTTATGTTAAATTATTGTTTGGAATGTAGTTAAATGAGAGAAAATCATGTATAATGAAACAAAGGGGAGTCGATATTATGCGTTGTGATGTGTGTGGATATAAGATAATGCCAGGGCAACATGAATGTCCAAATTGTGGTTATAAATGGGATGATGGACATGTGAATACATTTGATAGAAGTGCTTATGATCATGGACATATTCAAAATAAACCAAGACCACAAGTGAAACAGCAGCAAAGAAAAACTATGGTTAACCCTAAATCAACTATAAAAAAAGGAAATATAGTTACTACAATAGTTAAAGTATTAGTAGTCATATGGATTGTTGGTTTGTTATCAAGTTTTATAGTGGCCTTAGTAAGTAATGCATCATCTATTTTTGGGAATGCTTTTGAAATTATATTTGAAGATGATGATTATACAAGTTCTTCTATCGAAGAAGCTATCAATGATGGCTATGATTACGAATATATTTTAGAAAGAGAAGATGATGTTGTGAATTTCTTTTATAATTTAGGTTTCATTGATATTGATACTTATGATTATGTAGGGACAGATTCATATGTTTCATTTACTGTTTATGCTTATGATGATGATTATACAATGTATGAAATTGAAGAAATATATATGGATGATGAACTATATACAACAACTTTTGTAACTTCAGGATATTTAGAAAATAGTATTCAATCAGGTGATTTAACAATTGATAAAGATATGATTGATGCTATTGATGATTATATAGAGTGTTGGAATTTATATGATATGATTAATGTTTATCGTAGTCAGATGAGCTTAGATGATGATAGTTATCTATATTATGACGGAGATATCTATTTTAGTGAAGATTATCAAGATTATGATGAAAGTTATTACTATTATTTTTCCATTGATTTTTAGGAGATTATTATGAGATTACAATTAAATCTTAACCAATACTATGATGGCTTAGATGATTATCAAGTCAATCAATTATTTAACTTATTTATGAATATGAAACCAAGAGTTGATGCTCTCAAAGTATCAATTGCTCATAAAACCAATCATGGAGAAATGTATGAAACATATCGCAACAGAGCTTTTTCTGGTTTTAGACAGATTGATGACTATATGAAATCATTAGGTAAAGATGTGATATTTGATATGCGAAGAATACTTGATGAATGTGATGAACATTATGATCAAATCGATGTACAACCACTCCTAGATAAATATACTTATTTAATGGAGGAAATATGAGATTACAACTTAATTTAAATCAATACTATGAAGGTTTAGATGATTACCAAGTGAATCAATTATTTGGTTTATTTATGGATATGAAACCTAGAGTTGATTTTTTAAAAGAAAGGATAGAAGATCATAAAACCGAAGATTCCTTTTATGTGACATTACGTGCTATGACTTTTTCGGGCTTTAGAGTTATTGATGAATTTATGGAATCAGTAGGTAAAGATCCTATATTTTATGCAATAAAGCAATTAGATGAATGTCATAGAGATTATGGAAAAGTAGATATCCAATTAATGTTGGATAAATAAGATTATTTAATAGAGGAAACAAAATGAGATTACAATTAAACTTAAATCAATATTATGATGGTTTAGATGATTATCAAGTCAATCAATTATTTGGTTTATTTATGGATATGAAATCAATAGAAGAAGCTATAGCAGAGGGATTAAGAGACGGCTTTCCTAAGGAAAAACCTGTTTTTCAACTAGTTCAAGCTAAACTCATTCAATATTGTATTGATATAGATGCATTTATGGAATCTTTGGACAAAAAACCTATATTTTATATTATTGATCAATTAGAGGAATGTGGTAATGATTATTCTAAAATTGATACTCAATCAATTATAGATAAATATGAATATTTGATGAAAGAAACACAACTTTGACATTGACAACAAGCATATTTATTTATATAATACACACGAAAAGCGATGAATAGATGAGTAGTTATCATGATGTATGAGTAGAGAGTTCTGTTTGGTGGAAATGAATGATAATAGTGATAATGAATAAAGACTAGGAGCTGTATTTTGGATCGTAAGTGATAAAATAACGTGTGCCGCGTTATAGGCTAGACTCTGTTAGGAGTTGATGAGGCTTATATAGTGATGTATAAGTGAATTAGGGTGGTAACACGATACTCTCGTCCCTTGTGGGTGAGAGTTTTTATATTGTTAGGAGGAAGAAAAATGGAAGAAAGACAATTAAGCGATCAGGAAAAGGTTAGAAGAGAGAAGTTAGAGTTTTTAAAGGAAAAGGGTATTGATCCTTATGGACAAAGATTTGATGTTACTGATTATTCAATGAGTATTAAAGAAAAATATGCTGGAAAGACCTATGATGAATTAGAAGAATTAGCAATACCAGTAAAAGTCGCTGGTAGAATTATGACTAAGAGACGTAAGGGTAAAGTATGTTTTATGCATATTCAGGATAAAGAAGGTCAAATTCAATTATATGTAAGAAAAGATGTGATTGGTGAAGATAACTATGATGTTTTGATTAAGAGTGATATTGGAGATATTGTAGGTGTTGAGGGAACTGTTTTTGTGACAAATACAGGTGAATTATCTATTAGAGTAACAACTTATACACATCTTACAAAAGCTTTAAGACCATTACCTGAAAAGTATCATGGTTTAAGTGATATTGAGGAAAGATATAGAAGAAGATATGTTGATTTAATTATGAATGAAGAATCTAGAAAGATTGCTTTTACAAGGCCAAAGATTATTCGTTCTATTCAACATTACTTAGATAATTTAGGTTATGTGGAAGTAGAAACACCTGTGTTAAATCCTATTTTAGGTGGAGCTGCTGCAAGACCATTCGTAACACATCATAATACATTGGATATGGATTATTATTTAAGAATTGCAACTGAATTATCATTAAAGAGATTGATTGTTGGTGGTATGGATGCCGTTTATGAAATTGGACGTTTATTTAGAAACGAAGGTATGGATAGAACACATAATCCTGAATTTACAACTATTGAGGTTTATAAAGCATTTAGTGATCTAGAAGGTATGATGGATTTGACAGAAGGTATTGTGTCTAATGCAGCTATGGAAGTAACTGGTTCTTATGAATTAGATTATAAGGGACATCATTTATCTTTAGCTCCTGGATTTAAGCGTATTTCTATGTGCGAAGCTATTAAGGAAAAAACAGGTATTGATTTTACAAGTGATATGTCATTTGAAGAAGCAAAAGAATTGGCTACTCAACATGAAATTGAAATTGAACCACATTTCCAATATGGTCATATTATTAATGCATTCTTTGAAAAGTATGTAGAAGAAACCATTGTTGAACCAACGTTTGTTTATGGTCATCCTATTGAAATATCACCATTGGCTAAAAAGAATCTAGAGGATCCTAGATTTACGCAAAGATTTGAATTATTCATTTGTGGTAATGAATATGCGAATGCTTTTACTGAATTAAATGATCCAATTGATCAATATGAAAGATTTGCAAATCAATTAAAAGAAAAAGAGTTAGGCAATGATGGAGCAAACGAGATGGATATTGACTATGTTGAAGCATTGGAATATGGATTACCTCCAACAGGTGGTATGGGTATGGGAATTGATAGACTTGTGATGTTGTTGACAGGACAAGAATCTATTCAAGAAGTTATATTGTTCCCTCAAATGAAGTCCAAGAAGCATTAGCAAATTAAAAAGTGTCGATTTATTCAATGCAATTTGATAGTAAAACGGGCAAAAGGTACACCAGGTACACACTTTGGTACACACTTTTAAAGGAAATATTTAGAAGAAAAATAGAATTTATGTATCCGTCAGTTGGATAATAAAATCAGTTTTAAACAGCAATTTGTTTGAAAAAATATTGTACATAGCTTATGACTTATTCTAATAATTATAAGCAAAAATGTAGGCAGAAATTTTTATGAGATTTCTGCCTTTTTTTATTTCAGAAAGGAAGTGGATTGAGAATGGGAAAAATTAATGATACATTGATGTGTTTTGCCGTGAAATACAATGGTAATTTTGATGATATATTGGATGCAATCAAGAATCATGAAGACATTGATTATGTTGCAATGATTCAATATAAAAAAGAACTGCGTTATAAGTACACCTCATTGATTAAAGATGATTATCCAGAGTTTTTAAAAGATACTGATGGTCCACCTATAGTCCTGTTTTATGAGGGTAATGCAGCACTTATGAATAAAGATGATACTATGATATACAGCGTTAATAGTAATAAACATAGATTTATAGTATCTGTTAAACCTGTAACATTTAAAAATGAAAGAGTACTTGATTATTGTGCAGCATGTGAAAACCTGAATGATCTTGACGAGATTCTTAGTTATTTAAAAAGAAAGGAACCAGGATTAAAGGATTATGGACAAATTAAGAAGAGAAATAAAATCGAAAGATAATTTGAGAAAACTAGATTTATTTAGGTTATCCATAAAAGAAAGAGGTAAATGAAATGAGTAAAGTAATTGCAGTTGCAAATCAAAAAGGTGGTGTAGGTAAGACAATGACTTCAGTTAGTCTTAGTGCATGTCTTGCAAAACACGAGAAAAAGGTCTTATTGGTTGATTTACACCCACAAGGACATTCCACAAAGGCTTTTGGATATCGAAATATGAGTGAATATCCATTATCAATCAGAGAGGTTATTGTGTCAGTCATAGACAACAAGGATATTGATAAGGAAAGCCTTATACTTCATAGTGATGAAGGTATTGATATCATTCCTGCTGATATTTCCCTTGCGGGTATTAACTCAATACTAGAAAGAGCTATGTGCAGAGAAACAGTATTAAAGAGATTTTTGGATACAGTCAAGGATGATTATGATTATGTCATCATTGATACCAATCCTTCTCTTGATATTCTGCCAATCAACGCATTGACTGCTGCTGATGAAGTTATTATTACTGTGCAGGCAGAGCCGTATGCTGTGGAAGGTATGGCAGACCTTCTTAAAACAATTTCAAATGTGCAACGTAACCTTAATGCAGATTTGAAAATAGAAGGTATTTTGATTACCATGACAGATGAAAGAACGAATCTATCTAAGAAGATACCGATGGATATCCATGCAGCATTTGGAAATCATATAAGAATATTCAATACAAGAATACCTAGATGTGTCAAGGCAGCAGAATCAACAGGCGTTGGTGAAAGTATAGAATGTCATAAAATATAATGTAAAAAACAAGAAATCTAGTCAAAATAAATAAAAAAAGGTAATCAAATGATATGAATAGATGTTATTCACTTTATTTGATTGCCTTTTTGATATATTATTAATAAAACTATAGAAAGGAAAAGAGTAAGGACACGCACGACCAAATGTTTGCCTCACTCTCACCAACGAGTACATGATAACCCATTACACCAATGATTTCAATGATTATTTAAAAAAATTCAAGGAAAAATTCAAGCCCGTATTGTAAAATGAAACTGGAATTAAGGGAAGGCTGATTTGGAGGGCAGCC
>JAJQDJ010000244.1 GCA_021202205.1 Erysipelotrichaceae bacterium | reverse complement strand
CTTCTCATTTTTGAGAAGGGGAATGTCACCAAATCTTAACTTAATGACATTGATGTACAATCTTCTTTTTGAGTCCTCTTCAAAAACTCTTTTAAAAGTTTGTGAGGAACGTTACGGTCAGATTGGTTTTACTTCCATTCTTCATACTTGGGGTCAGACCCTTTGGTTTCACCCTCATATTCATATGATTGTTTCAGGTGGTGGTCTTATAACTGATGAAAATGGTAATCAGACTTTTAAGCATGCTCCTAAAAACTATCTTGTTCCTGTTGAAGCTCTTTCTAGAATGTTTCGTGAAAAGTTTATCGCAGGAATGAAGAAGCTTCATCTTGTTGATGAATGTGGAAATCCTATTGATTTTAATGATGAACCATATAAGACTATTATTGATGAGCTTTACTCAAAGGAGTGGGTTGTTTATGCAAAGAAACCTTTTAATAATAATCAGGCTGTTCTCAATTATATTGGGCGTTATTCTCACAGGGTTGCAATTACCAATTCAAGAATCCTTAATTATGACAGCATCCAACATACAGTTACCTTTAGATACAAGGACTATAAGGATGGTTCAAAACAAAAAGAAATGACACTTGATGCAGTTGAGTTTATCAGAAGATTCATGCTGCATATCGTGCCATCCCGTTTCATCAAGATACGACATTATGGGTTCATGTCAAATAATAGCCGAAAGACAAAGATACCGCTATGCCGAGAGCTCTTAGATCTGCCTGCTCCTAAAAGCTTCAAGCCTGATGACAGTGTCCCCGATGACGACCAGAAGGAAACTAGATGCCGCTGCTCGAAATGCGGTGGCAAGATGATCCAGTATGATGCAAATACATACGATACACCGTGGTTTCCTGATGACTTTTGGTGATAGAATCATACAATTAAATACACTTTCTTTCTGGTGGAAAGGGGGGTACTATGGACATTTTACCATAAACTGCTGCATTATCAATAGCTGATAAAGTATTAATTACTGCTATTTTATTCATTTTTATAAACATTGTACTGTATTACCGTAGGAAAAGCCATCATAACTTTTAAATAGGCGGTTTAGTACAATGGAACTTAATCCAATTTTCTTATCAAACAATTGTTTTTGTAAGACTCTGATTTAATTCATACTTGAGTCTTTTTTTATGTTTTCTTATTAGAAAATTGCTTAAGTTCATAATTTATTATAGCAAATATATTTTCACAATGCAATCATAATTTGCTAAAATATAAATTATAGATTTTAAATAAAAAGACTACTTCATGATGAAGCAGTACTTGTTTTCTTAAATACAAATAACTTACTAAAAATATAATTCAATATCATCACTATACCTTGATTCAATAACTTTATAATGTTCGCATCAAAATGAAAGCATGTTACAAAAATAAACATACTAACCATTTCTATTAATAATGTACTGACTCTTGCCAGATAAAAGCTACCTGCTTCTTTTAATATACCTTTAATGTTACTAACATATGATTTAAAAACATATTTTTTATTAGCTATATAAGCAAAAGTCACTGCTAATATCCAACTTATAACATTAGCGAATGGATAACTAATGATACAATAGTTGTACCTATACCCATAATAATATACATAATCACTTCATTACTTATCTTTGTCATAGTTTATTTCATCCTTTATAATATATATTGGGCGATGTTTGACCTCAATATATGTACGAGACAAATAAGAACCAATAATACCTAATAATATCATTATAATACCACCAATCAATAATATTAAACATACTATCGTCGTATATCCAGATATAACATTTCCAATAGCCAATTTTTGAATAATAACAATAATCATATATATAAGTGATCCAAGAGAGGCAATTGTACCTAAATATGTAGCGAGTTTCAAAGGTGCTGTAGAAAAGCTTAGAAAGCCATCTAAAGCATAATTTGTAAGCTTTTTAAAGTTCCATGAAGTGATTCCAGCATGTCTTTCTTGAACACTATAGGGCAAATAATAAGTATTATATCCCACCCATGAAAATATACCTTTAGAAAAACGATAATATTCTTTCATCTCAACTATTGAATCAACAACATACTTTCTAAATGTTCTAAAATCAGATGCATTTCTTTCAAAATGCGTATCACTTATTTTATTTATCATGCTATAAAATAATGATTTACATGATATCATAAACTTAGATTCTTTTCTAACATCCTGATAACACGCAACAGAATCATAATCATCATGACACTTTAAAAAATCCACCATTTTTAAAACATATATAGGATCTTGTTGCAAATCAGCATCAATGACTGATATATAATCACCACTAGCCTTTTTTAATCCTGCCAACATCGCTGATTCTTTTCCAAAATTTCTAGAAAAATTTATACCTATTATCTTTTCATGACTATAATATCTTGATAAATCCTGTATTTTTTCATATGTGCAATCCTGACTACCATCATTAATAAAAATATATTCAACATCTTCATCAAATACTTCCTGACATCTAATAAAAAATTCATTGATATTCTTTTCCTCATTATAACAAGGTATAACCAAACTAATCATATATAACTTCCTTCCTCCGAATATCTCAAACTTTTTTCATCTCAAAAAAAATATAAACGACACAAATAATAGAAATAGCACTTATAATTGCTCCATATCTTAATCCAGGTGTTTGATATATTAATACAATTTCATGTTCTCCTTCTTCAAGATATAGTGCCATATACATAGTATTAGCTTGCAATAATTCTTGTTTTTCTCCATCAACATAAGCACTCCATCCATCACTATAAGGAATTGTTAGCAATAGATATTTTGATTCATCTAAACTGATATTTCCAGTAATCTTATCAGTTGCATATATATCATTTTCATGAAAATCAACATTTTCTAATACATCTTCTTTAAGCAGTGATACTTCATTTTCATAATTAACCATTGGTAAACATTGAATTTCTAGAGAATCATAAGTATATTCCCCCACTGTATCAAATGTTATAGTAATAGATATTTTAGCATGATCATCATAACCAAAATGAATCATAAAACTATCACGATTACTATACCACTGATAATATGGCGTGAAATATTTTAAAGTTTTATGAACTGTTTTATCATTTGAATTTGTAGCACTCATAGATATTTTTAATTGTTCTTTTGTACCATTATAGTTTAATCCGTTGATAGATAAATAAGTTTCACACTCTTCTAAACCGTTAAAGCTTAAAGTAATTGATGCGTTTTCCTTAGTAACCTTAATAACACTATCCTCAATAGAAATACTTTCATCACAAGTTATATCATAATCTATTATTTTATTTTCAAAAGTTAGATCAATTACATTATCATTATCAGCGATAACACACCCTTGTAACAAAGCTTCTTGTTTTTCTAATGACGACAAACTATCATATGTTTCTCTACTTATACCATTCAAATAAGTATACCCAAAAGGTAAAGTGCTATTATTCTCCCAAACATTATTACCGATATATGTATAGCCATGGAATACTATCTTCTTGGACATAATATTTAACATTAGCAAGGGTTGATAAAATAGTACTTGAATCCAATGTTTTATATGATGATATAAGAAAATTATCAGACAAACCTAATTCTTCACGAAACTTTGTAATTGCATTGATTTCTAGACTCCAATAGTATTGTGTACTATTCAATCCTGTATATAACGTGCCATTATTAGTGATATTATCACCAGTATAACGATAAAATGTATTATCATTTAAAGATAGTAAGTATTCTTCTTCACCATTTTCTAATTTGTCTAAAATATCATCATTATCAACAAATTCATTAACATAAGAATAATATTTATAAAAAGCATTACCAAAAATATTTATTAGTACACATCCAATGACTAATAACTGTCCATAATGTATATGAAATTTTTTAATGAAGCATATTATAGCCATTAAGATAAAACAAATACCTAATGAAAATAAAACATCTATCTTTCTTGTTTCTGTAAAAACAAAACACAATACAGTATATATACATAAACAGCTTAATAATACAATGATCTCTCTATTATTTAAATGATATAATTTCTCCCACCCTATAACAATAATAAATGCTATTAAAAAACTATAACCCCATAACCAGCGATTAGAAACATAAGAAAAACCATTCATAATACAACCTATCAATGGTATCAAACTCATAAGGGTTACTATTATAAAAGCCATCTTTATATGCTTATATTGCTTTTGCATAAACAAAACAATAACACTTACTAATGCAATAGCACCATATCCCATACATGTCCAATCATGACCAGTTCTAGTTGATAAAAATAAACTAGCATTGATTTATAAGACGATAAAGTGTAAAACATATTATATATATAACTTACATCAGTTCTTGCTGAATTCATTAAGCCTAGTATAGCAGGTAATAACAAAACAAATGCCATACACGTTCCTAAAAAAACATAAAATGTTATTTTGCCTAGCATAAACAATCCATTTTTATAATTTTTCTTATATATTGTAAGTAATCGCCAAATAACATACATAGCTGTTAAAATAGCTATCATATAAAAGAAATAAAAATTACTTATTGCACTTAACCATACTGATAAGATAAATAATAAAGTACTTCTTTTATCTAATATCTTTTCTTCACCTAACAATACAAGAGGAAAATAAATCATCGGATTCATAAAATACGGATGTCTTATTCCCGCATATAAAGCATAACGACAAAAAGCATAGACAAATGAACCTATTAACATGCTTATAGAATTATAATTATACTTATCTTTCTTATAGTAACAAAACAAACTAAAAGTTAGACCTGATAAATAAAAACGGACTAATATCAATATACTATAGAAATAAATCATATATTTTATTGGTATAAAGATAGCTAATATATTTAATGGATCACCTATAGCATAATATTGGAGCGTAGTAATAATATCAGATCCATAACCTATACTAAAACTATAGGTTGGTATCACTAATTGATGATCGACCAATAATGTTTTAACAATGCTTTTTAACCATTGACTATAATAAAGTAATGCTCTGTAATGCTGATTTAAACCATCACTTTCCCATACAAATGATTTATTATTGAATATAAATAAGCAAAAAACCACTAATATCATAATGATAAATATGAATGTGTATAAAAGATAATACTTTCGTTTATTCATATCTTTTCCTATACATACCTTACTTTCTATTTCCTCTTTCATTAACATTCAAAACCTCCAATATAACAATATATACAAATCAAACTCCAAAGGTTGTCGAACTAGCAATTGACCATGACAAATCATAATCTTATAAGGTGAAATTACCATGGAAAAGATATGTAAGTTTTGTGAATATATACAAAACTTACTATTTGTCAAATATGAACACTTGTTCTTTTTTTGTTTGAATGTTAATATATGATTGATTAAGAGAAAGGAGGATGAATTATGAGTAGAATTTCTATTATTGGTGCTGGTACATGGGGTATCGCATTAGCTAATATGTTATGCTCATGTCATCATGATGTTATAGTATGGTCAGCCATCCCTGAAGAAATAGATTATATCGCTACTAATCATAAACATCCCAAACTAAAAGACACCAAAATATTAGAAAATATAAAATTAACAAAAAATTTAAAAGAAGCTGTATTAGACAGAGAAATACTCGTATTTGCTGTGCCATCTGTATTTGTAAGATCAACATCAGCTAAAGTAGCTCAATACTTAAAGCAAGATCAAATTATTGTAGATGTTGCTAAAGGTATTGAGCCAGATACTCTTTATACAATGTCTGAAATCATATTTGAAGAAATTAATAAAGTATTACCATTTGAACAAGGACACATTGTAGCCTTATCAGGACCAACACATGCTGAAGAAGTATCTGTTGGTTTACCATCAACAATTGTTTCCGCATCACCTGACGAAAGCATAGCTAAAATTGTTCAGAAAATATTTACATCACCTTTTATGCGAGTTTATACCAATACTGATATCAAAGGGGTTGAAATATGTGGTGCCTTAAAAAATATCATCGCTTTAGCAGCAGGTATTGCCCATGGATTAGGCTATGGAGATAATGCTACAGCAGCCTTAGTGACAAGGGGTATTCATGAAATATCATGTTTGGGTGTAGCTATGGGTTGTCCAATACATACTTTTTATGGTTTAGCTGGTATAGGTGATTTAGTAGTAACATGTACAAGTTTACATAGTAGAAATAACCAGTGTGGTATTTATATTGGTCAAGGCTATAAAGTAAAAGAGGCTATTGATAAAGTAGGTATGGTTGTTGAAGGTATAAACGCTTTAGATGCAGCATATGTATTAAGTGTAAAATATCATGTTGAATTACCTATTATAAGAGCTGTTTATGATGTTGTAAAATTTGGACTTGATCCGAAAGTAGCTGTGACAAATCTATTTAATCGTAAAAATAAAGCAGAAATGCCTTTTTCAGTATTAGAATTATTACATGAAAATTTAGAAACAAAAAATACAAGGAGTACTAAAATGAAAAGAGTTATTACTTATGGAACATTCGACTTATTACATTATGGACATATTAATTTATTAAGAAGAGCAAAAACACTAGGTGATTATCTTATTGTTGCACTTTCTACTGATGAATTTGTAGCTCTACAAAAGAAAAAAGTATGTTATTTCAATTATGCTGAAAGAAAGTCTTTATTAGAAGCCATGCGTTATGTAGATTTAGTTATTCCTGAAGAGAGCTGGGATCAAAAACGTGATGATTGTAAACAATATCATATTGATACATTCGTCATGGGTGATGACTGGAAAGGAAAATTTGACTATTTAGAAGAAGATGGTATTGAAGTTATTTATTTGCCTAGAACTCCTG
>JAJQDJ010000085.1 GCA_021202205.1 Erysipelotrichaceae bacterium | reverse complement strand
ATTTATTTTGACTAGATTTCTTGTTTTTTACATTATATTTTATGACATTCTATAGCTAGCCCTGCCCTCAATGGAAAGGAACAGGTAGTGAAAAGCCTAAATATTATACCAAGCTTTGACACTATCATAATATTCAAGAGGTGAAAACGATGAATGATGTAGCAAAATTATATCAGGTTTATATTAACAGGGAAGTCGCAACAACAAAGAACGAAGTATTAAATATTCATAGGTTGAATCAAAAAGTATTGGCTTTTTTACATGATCTAAGTGAAGTTTCACAGGAATCTAGAATATATTTGTTTTGGGAGAATAAGGAACCTGTTAATCATGATAAATTATTAGAGGTATATTTAAGTGGTTTAACAATGCTCATGTCTATTGGTTATGAGTTACGCATTGATACGATTAAAGAATATAGGGAAATACCTGAAAAGATTGATTTGATATCCTTATTTTATAAGATATATCAATCTATTATTGAAGTTGGACAAAGTTATTCAAGTGAAATTTATCAAAATACAATTAATGATTATTTTACTTTGGGCTTTCGTTTAGGTATTCATACTGGTGAAATTATTGATAATTATGAAAAATGAATCCAATTATTTGGATTCATTTTTGAGTTCATTAAGTAATTCAATCGCATAAGGTAGCCATTCACCACGCGTTGATATTTGAATAGTTATTTGATTGTTTTCATATTTTAGTTTTGGTTTTGTAAATAATCGATTACATAATATAAATAGTTCATTACCATCAACCTGAGATGAATATTCAGCAGTGAATGTCAATGATATTGTTTCTTTGTCTTCCTTGGACTGGGCAATAAAATCTTGAGCACAAAGGATTTCATATTCACGTTTCAAAACAATGTTGTTAACTTGTTTAGGTAATGTACCATAAAGATCTTTGAGTTCTTTTTCTAGACCATCAATTTCTTCTAAAGTTTGAGCATTATAGATTTGTTGATATAGATTAAGTTTTTCAATATCACTTTCAACATAATCTTCAGGAATATAACCCTCAACATTGATATTTTGTGTAGGAACGTCTTTTTTCTTCACTTGTTTACCTTGTTTTTCATCAATCGCATCCTGTAATATCTTCATATACATATCAAAACCAACCGTATCAATAAAGCCCGCCTGTTCTCCACCTAATATATCACCTGAACCACGAATAGATAAATCTCGCATAGCAATTTTATAGCCGCTACCCAATTGAGCAAATTCCTTAATAGCCTTTAAACGTTTTGTTGCTTCCTCATTGAGCTGTTTATCTTTAGCATATAATAAGTAAGCATAAGCAACACGCTCACTACGGCCTACTCGACCTTTAATCTGATAAAGCTGTGATAAGCCAAAACGATCTGCATCTTCTATAATAATCGTATTCGCATTCGGAATATCAATACCAGTTTCAATAATTGTTGTACAAACCAATATATCATATTCTTTATCAATGAAACGCTGCATAACTCTTTCTAATGTATCTTTATTCATACGGCCATGTCCCACTCCAACACGTGCTTGCGGTACTAATTGTTGAACGTTTTTGGCAACTTGTTCTATAGATTCCGTAGGATTATATAGATAAAATACCTGTCCGTTTCTACCCAATTCTCTTTCAATGACTTGTTTGATTAAGGCATTATTTTTTTCCATGACATAAGTTTGTACAGGCATACGATTCAATGGAGGTGTTTCTATTTGTGATAGACCTCGAATACCCATGAGTGACATTTGTAAAGTTCTAGGGATAGGTGTGGCTGTTAATGTTAAAACATCAATAGTTTCTCTTAATTCTTTGATTTTTTCTTTTTGTCTAACACCAAAACGCTGTTCCTCATCAATACATAACAATCCTAAATCCTTAAATTCAACATCTTTAGATAAAATACGATGTGTTCCTACCAACAAATCAATTTTTCCTTCTTTTAAATCATCAAGTATCTGTTTTTTCTGTTTTGTTGTCGTAAAACGATTGAGTAAAGCAATATTAACTGGATAATCTTTAAAGCGATCAGTAAAAGTATGATAATGTTGAGATGATAAAATCGTTGTAGGACACAAAAAAGCTACTTGTTTTTGTGCTAAAATAGCTTTAAAACATGCTCTTAACGCTACTTCCGTTTTACCAAAACCTACATCTCCACATAATAATCTATCCATAGGTTGTGGTTTTTCCATATCCGCCTTGATTTCATCAACAGAACGTTGTTGATCAGGAGTGAGTTCATATCCGAACTTAGCTTCAAAATCTAACTGTATTTCATCATCTTCAGGAAAAGCAAAACCAACTTGTTGCATACGTTTCGCATAGAGTTCAACAAGCCTATCAGCCAAATCATCCACTTTATTTCTAACACGTGCTTTAGCTTTCTTCCATTCAACACTATCAAGAGCATGAACTTTAGGCGGTTTACCATCTCTTGAAGCATATTTTCTCACCAGTTTAAAGTTTTCCACTGGTATGTATAATGTATCATTACCTTTATAAGCAATATAGAGATAATCACGCTTACTACCTTTGACTTCTAAAGTTTTAATACCCATATATTGACCAATACCATGCGTATCATGAACAACATAGTCACCAATATTCAATTCATTATAATCATTAATAATTTTAGCATCACGATATTTGATATAACCTTTTTTAGGGCGAGAATGAATCTTAAACAATTCGCTTTCTGTCAGTAAAATAACATGTTCATCATAAAAATCAATACCAGTTTTCAAATGTCCCAAATAAATATTGATGCCATTATAAATTTGATCATCATTGGCAACTAAAGTAAAAGGTATTTGGTAGTTTTCTAATAAATCAATCATTCTATCAATTTGTTGTTGATTTAAAAGACACATGAGTATTTTATTGTTTTTTGACATATTTGATATATCGTTAGCTAGTTGTTTTTCGTTGACCAATGGTAATGTTACTTCACTCGTATTGAAAGTGATTTGTTTATCTTTGGTTTTTAAATCTATAAAATCTATAGTATGATTTTTAATAAGTGGTTGGACATCTGTATAAAGTTTTAAACCTTTAACCATAAGGCCCGTACTTTGAAGTTCTAAATGGTAGTAGAATGTTTCCTCAACATATTGTTTATAGATATTTTTTATTTTTTCATCACTTGATGTCATAATCAAGGGTTTATCAAAATAATTTAATAAGTTTGTAGAAGTAGAAAACAAGCCCATATATTGATAAAGGCGATTATTACCATCATGACTTTTTAATGATTCTTCATCTAATGATATTTCTTCTTCAAGATTTTCTTCAAATCCCTCGCATTTAGTATGAATCTGTAATTCCTCGATTTTTTCTATGACATTATTGACCTCATTATCAGGATAAAGGATATCTGTTGCAGGCAATATTGTTACTTCATCAATACATTCTAAAGAACGTTGAGTATGACGATCATAAAAACGAATACTCTCAATTTCATCATCAAAGAATTCTATACGAATAGGATTATCATATTGTATAGAGTAAACATCAATGACACCACCACGCTTTGAAAAGTAAAAAGGTTCATCAACACGCTGTATAGATGAATAACCACTTTGATATAATAACTCTCTTAGTTTTAACGGTTCAATAATATCCCCTGTTTTCAAACGAATGACATGGGATAAATAAAGTTCTTTATTTGGAATATAACGAATCAAAGAATGAGTATGACATATGACAACTTTTGGTTGATCATTTGTCAACTCATAAAGTGTACTTATTCGTTCACCCATGATTTCTCCTGATGCTGCTAAGGCCTCAACTCTTAATGATTCATCACTCGGGAAGAACAATACTTGATTATTTAATAATTCTTGTAATTGTCCATATAACATTTGTGCTTGATAGAGGCTATCTTTAACAATCAACATATCACGTGGTAACGTCAAAAAAGCACTAGCAATGAGGATAGCCTCATCGCTAGCATGTGATACAACAATGTCACCCTTGCCTTTAAGCATAGCAATATATGCTGGATTATCTTTAATAATTTGAATGATTTTTTTCATAATACCTCCTAATTATAGCTATTCATAGCTGCGTTAAATCCTTTATCTAAATAAGTTTTAACTGCTTCTACCGCTTTATGAACACCCTCATCAATAAGAGGTTGTTGTAAAGGAGTGAATTTTCCCAAGACATAATCTATTGTATTGATACGTTTATCTTTTTCAATACCAATACGAATACGTTTGAAATTCTGTGATCCTGTTTGTGCTATAATACTTTTTATACCATTATGACCCCCAGAACCTCCCATTTCTCTTAAACGAAGTTTACCTGTAGGCATATCCAAATCATCATAAACAACAAGCAAATCATTGATATCAATTTTAAAGAAATGCATGCATTGAATAATTGATTCACCTGAATTATTCATATAAGTTAAAGGTTTTAAGAAAATAATATCTTCGCCTTTATATTTAAATTTTATATATTCTCCTTTAAACTTTTTAATATTGATATTTACGGAGAATTCCTGAGACAAGGCATCCATAACCATAAACCCAACATTATGCCTTGTATTGGTATATTCTTTACCAGGATTCCCTAATCCTACAATTAATTTCATAACAATCTCCTATCTTGCTACAATAACCACACTGACTCCTGTAATTAATAGATGATTATCTAATATTTTTTCCTTATCACTATGATAAAGTATATGATAATCCTTTTCCAATTCAACATCAATACTATCTTTAGATGCATTAAAGAAGACAATGATATCTTTATATTCTCCTTCATCTTGATGTAAACTGTATTTTATAATACGATGGTTCACATTTTCAGTATGAACATTTTTGCGTATCATATCATAGTTATCATATCTAAAGCAAGGATTATTTTTTCTGATACGTAAGATAAGTTGAGTAAATTGAACAGCTTCATTTTCCATATCTTTTCTATTCCAATCTAAAGCATTGACGTGATCACCAGCATTGTATGTGTTTTCTAGTCCTGATTTTGTTCTAAAGAATTCCTGACCACTATGAATAAAAGGAATACCTTGAGCCAGTACTGTAGCTGCAAGCATCATCTTGAGACGTCTTTTTATTGTATGCTCGTCTTCATCATGATTATATATAGCCAATTTATCAAAACATGTAGCATTGTCATGAGATTCTACATAATTGATAGATTGATTAATCTTTGTAAATTTATCTAGATTACATATTGCTTTCATTGCATCATTGGTTTTATGAGTATCTCCTGAAAAATATCCTTTACTTTCCAATTGATTGGTACCACGACATGTATCTCTAAAGAAGTCATTGAAAAAACCAATATGTGGCGTCTTATGATTGTTTTGAATAGTTGTACGTTTATCTTCAGCTAAAGCTGTTCCCATATTCCAGCCTTCTCCATAAATCATAAATGAAGGATCGATAGCTTTTCCTTGAACATCAATAAGATTAATTGTTTCCTGATCTATAATACCCATTAAATCGAATCTAAAACCATCTATACCATAAACTTCCTGCCAACGTTTACACATATCTAAAATATATTTACGACACATTAGTGCAGTTGTATTCAAATCATTACCACAACATGAACCATTTGATAAAGTTCCATCAGGATATCTTCTAAAATAATAATGAGGTGTTGTTTGTTCTAATGGATTATTATTGACATCATGCATATGATTGAATACCACATCAGCAATTACTCTTAAACCTCTAGAATGCAGAGCTTCCACCATTTGCTGTGCTTCTCTAATACGTTTATAGCCATCATTAGGATCAGTGACATAGCTTCCTTCAGTAACACCATAATGAGCAGGATCATAACCCCAATTATATAACTCTAAAGGATGTGCTTCATCCACTGTCGCAAAATCATTAATAGGCATAAGCTGTACATGTGTAATACCTAAGCATGATAAGTAATCCAATCCTGTCGGATTACCACTATCAGTCGATGTATTTTGTTCTGTAAAAGCCAAAAACTTTCCTTTATTTTGCATACCACCAGATAATGAAGATGAAAAATCTCTTACACTCACTTCATATATAACAGCATCTGTCTTTTTTTCTAGTGGTGCCATATTAGTTTTATGAAATTTTAATTTATCCATATCAACTATAACACATGTACGATTATTAGAAGTTAAGGCATCAGCATAAGGATCCATAGCAATTGTATAAGAACCTGCTATTTTAATCAAATAAAAATATTCTGCATTCTCCCAATCACCTTCTATAGTTGCATGATAAACCCCTTTGCTACCTCTTTTCATAGGAAACAAATAGTCCTCATTATCTTTAATAACTTTTAATATAATACCTGTTGATAAAGGAGACCAAAGCTTAAATGACGTCCTTTCTTTTGTATAATGGCATCCCAAATCATTACCATCATAATAATAAAGCTCATCAAACTCTTTACACATAGAAAGCTTAGAAAAGTCTAAAAAGCAAGATAAACCATAAGCATCAAAAATCTTATAAACCCTACCCATATGAAAATTAACCATAAACTTATATTCTTTAAAACCAGGATATCGACTAGATTGCAAAGCATCACCATTTAAAAGCAATAACTCCTCATTAAATATATCTTTTAAATAAAATTTACTGCTTACACCATTATAATAATTCCCTGAAAGATATACACGAATCTCATTAAAATTAACCGCATAAGCTTTCATTCTTACAGCATTTTCTTCCATTATATCCTCCTTATTTTTATGTATGATTACTGTTATAAGTATATCATACGACTTCTAAAAAAGCTATGAAAAATCAAAAAATTACATTCCCTTAATACTTGACATACATCTATCTTTTTCTATAATTGGTATCGTCAAAAGTTTATGAAAAACTATGAAAAATTAAAAATATGTGCTATA
>JAJQDJ010000208.1 GCA_021202205.1 Erysipelotrichaceae bacterium | reverse complement strand
AGGAGATATAAAAATGGAAAAGAAATACAAGAAAGTCGTTTTAGCTTATTCAGGTGGTTTGGATACTTCAATTATTATTGCATGGTTAAAAGAAAATTATGGTTGTGAAGTTATTGCAGTTGCTGGGGATGTTGGACAAGGTCCAGAAGAATTAGAAGGATTAGAAGAAAAAGCTATTGCTACAGGAGCTTCTAAATACTATTGTGCTGATTGTAAGAAAGAATTTGTTTATGATTTTATTTTCCCTGCTATCAAGGCTAATGCTATTTATGAAAACAAATATTTGTTAGGTACTTCTTTGGCAAGACCTATTATTGCTAAGAAATTAGTAGAAATTGCTAAAGCTGAAGGTGCAGATGCAATTTGTCATGGATGTACTGGTAAAGGTAATGACCAAGTTAGATTTGAATTAACTATTAAAGCTTTTGCTCCAGAATTAGATATCATTGCTCCTTGGAGAGTATGGGAATTAAAGAGTAGAGAAGATGAAATTGAATATGCAGAAGCTAGAAATATTCCATTAAAAATCAATAGAGATACAAACTATTCAAAAGATAAAAACTTATGGCATTTATCTCATGAAGGTTTAGATTTAGAAAATCCTGCAAATGAACCAGATTATGATAAGATTCTTGAATTAGGTGTAACTCCAGAAAAAGCACCAGATACACCAACATATATTACTTTAACATTTAAAAATGGTGAACCAGTTGCTTTAAACGGGGAAGAAATGGATGGTTTTACTTTAATTGAAAAATTAAATAAAATTGGTGGTGCTAATGGTATAGGTGTCATGGATATGGTTGAAAATAGATTGGTGGGTATGAAATCTAGAGGTGTTTATGAAACACCAGGTGGAACAATTCTTTATAAAGCACATGCTGATTTAGAAGAAATCTGCTTAGATAAAGAAACACAACATTTTAAACAAACAGTTGGATTAAAATTAGCTGATATCTTATATAATGGTCAGTGGTATATACCTCTTACAAAAGCTTTATTAGCTTTTGTAGATGAAACACAAAAGAGTGTTAATGGTGATATTAAGTTAAAACTATATAAGGGTAATATTATTGAAGCTGGTATGACTTCACCTGATACTTTATATAGTGAACAAACTGCTTCATTTGGAGAAGATGAAGATTATAATCAAATGGATTCTCAAGGATTCATTAATTTATATGGATTACCAATCAAAGTAAAAGCTTTATTAGATCAAAAAAGAAATAAATAGGAGTGATGACAATGGCTTTATGGGCTGGAAGATTTAAAAAAGAAATAAATGAAGATGTCAATGCTTTTAATTCATCAATATCTTTTGATGCTAGAATGTATAAACATGACATTATGGGTAGCAAGGCACATGCAAAAATGTTATGTAAACAAGGAATTATTGATGAAAATAATTTGAATGAAATATTAACAGGTTTAGATGAGATTTTAGCAGATTTAGAAAGTGGAGATTTATTATTTGATCCTAATGCTGAAGATATTCATATGTTTATTGAAAGTGAACTAACAAAGAAATATCCTATCAGTGGAAAAAAACTACACACTGCAAGATCGCGTAATGATCAAGTAGCTTTAGATTTACGTCTATATACGCGTGATGAAATCAAAGAAATCAGACAAATGTTAATAGATATAATTGAGGTAATTATGGATCAAGCTTCTAAACATACTGAAACCATTATGTGTGGTTATACCCATCTTCAACGTGCCCAGCCTATAACATTTGGCCATCATTTAATGGCTTACGGACAAATGTTTTATCGTGATATAACACGTTTAGATGATTGCTTTGATAGAATGAATGTATCACCTTTAGGAAGTGGTGCTTTAGCAACCACAACATATCCTATTGATCGCTATTTTGTAGCAGAGCAATTAGATATGAATGATATTTGTCATAATTCATTGGATGGTGTTAGTGATAGAGATTATGCCATTGAATTAGCGAATGATTTAGCACTCATTATGATGCATTTATCAAGATTTAGTGAAGAGATGATTTTGTGGTGCTCTTGGGAATATAAATATATTGAATTGGACGATGCTTATGCAACAGGATCTTCAATTATGCCACAAAAGAAAAATCCTGATATAGCTGAACTTGTAAGAGGTAAAACAGCGAGAGTTATTGGTGATAACAATGCATTACTTACAATGATGAAAGGTTTACCTTTAGCTTACAATAAAGATATGCAAGAAGACAAAGAAGCATTGTTTGATGCGATTGATACAGTTAAATTATGCTTACCAGTCTTTACAGATATGCTTAGAACAATGAAGGTTTATCCTAATAAGATGCGTGAATTTGCCGCTAAAGGATTCATCAATGCAACAGACTGTGCAGATTATTTAGTAAAACATGGTAAAGCATTTAGAGATGCTTATAAGACAGTAGGTCAATTAGTCGCTTATTGTATTGATTATGATGAAGTATTAGAGACTCTATCATTAGATGTTTATAAGTCATTTGATGATACGTTTGAAGAAAGTGTTTATGAAGCTATTTCATTAGATACTTGTGTAAAAAATAGATTAGTAGATGGAGGTCCTTCACCTGAAGCGGTCAAGAAATCAATTCAACTGATGAAGGATCAATTGGAGGATTTGAAATGATTAAAGTAGGGATTATTGGTGCAAGTGGTTATGCTGGCATTGAATTGTATAGATTATTGTTGGGGCATGATGAAGTAGAAGTAGTAGCTGTTAGTTCACAAAGTTATATAGGTCAATCAATTTCTGATTTATATCCAGCTTTTTATGGTTATGATGATAGATTCTTTGAAAGTGATGAGGCTGTTTTACATAAAGCAGAGATGATTTTTGCCTCACTTCCAGATGGTATTAGTGAAAAGTATGCCAAGTTTTGTGATGAACATGGAAAGAAGTTTATAGATTTAGGTGCTGATTTTCGATTAGACAGTGAAGAAGATTATAAAGAATGGTATGGTAAAGATTATAGTGAAAAAGAACTTCATAAAAAACAAGTTTATGGTTTAAGTGAAGTCAATCGTGATAAAATAAAAGATGCGAAGATTATTGGAAATCCTGGATGTTATCCTACATCTATTACTTTAGGTTTGTATCCATTATTAAGTGAACATTTAAACTTAAATAATGACATAGTCATTGATTCTAAATCAGGAACAACAGGTGCTGGTAAAACTTTAACAGAGGATTCACATTTTCCAAGATGTAATGAATCATTCCATCCTTATAAAATAGGAAATCATCGTCATACTCCTGAAATTGAGCAGGAATTATCTAAGATGGCTAATGAAGATATTCATGTGACTTTTGTACCTCATTTATTACCTATTAATAGAGGTATTGTTTCTACAATGTATGTAAAATTAAAAGAAAATGTAACTTTTGATGATGTTATGAGTGTTTATCATAAATATTATGATGATGAATACTTTATTAGAGTCTTAAATGGTAAAGTAGCTGATTTGAAATTTGTGAAATATTCTAATTATTGTGATATATCATTACATTATGAACCTAGATATCATCAAGTCATTGTTGTATCAGCTATTGATAATATGGTTAAAGGTGCTGCAGGTCAAGCTATACAAAACATGAATATAATGTATGGTTTAGAAGAAACAAAAGGAATAAAGATGGCTGCACCATCATTTTAAAGGAGGATAAGATGAAAGATATTCAAGGAGGTGTTTGTGCACCTATTGGTTTTAAAGCTGCAGGGATTCACTGTGGTGTCAGAAAAAATAAATCCAAGAAAGATTTCTCGCTCATTTTAAGTGATGTCATGTGCACAGCAGCAAGTACATATACACAAAATAAAGTCAAAGGTGCACCAATCTATGTAACTAAGGAACACCTACAAAACAATGAAGCTATTGCAGTACTTTGCAATAGTGGCAATGCTAATATATGTAATGAAAATGGTATTGAAATTGCTATTGGAATGTGTGATTTGGCTGCTAAAGAATTAGGTATTAAAGCATCTGATATCATTATTGCTTCCACTGGTGTTATAGGATTACCACTATCATTAGAACCATTTGAGACACATATGCATGAATTAGCAGAAAGCTTAAATGAAAATGGTAGTAGTGATGCCTGTGCTGGTATTATGACAACTGATACAGTACAAAAAGAATATGCTGTGGAATTTGAATTAGATGGAAAGACATGTCATATTGGTGCTATTGCGAAAGGTAGTGGGATGATTCATCCAAATATGGCAACGATGCTTGCTTTTGTGACAAGTGATGTGGCTATTTCGAAAACAATGCTTAAACAAATGATTCAAGAAGTTGTTGCAGATACATTTAATATGGTTAGTGTTGATGGTGATACATCTACCAATGATATGTTATCTGTTTTATGTAATGGTTTAGCTGAAAATAACGAAATTACTGAAGTGAATGAGGATTATCAAACTTTTAAAGATGCTCTCATGTATATTTGTACATGCTTATCTAAAGGTATCGCTAAAGATGGTGAAGGAGCTACTAAGCTTCTCACATGTTATGTTAAAAATGCATGTACAATCAAAGATGCAAAAATTGTCGCAAAGTCAGTTATTACAAGTTCTTTATTTAAAGCAGCAATGTTTGGTAAAGATGCCAATTGGGGTAGAATCTTATGTGCCATTGGTTACAGTGATGCTTCTTTAGATGTGGATAAAATAGATGTTGAATTAGGTAGTGTTATTGGCAAGTTTATTGTTTGTCAAAATGGTAGAGGTTATCCTTTTGATGAAGATGTTGCTTTAAAGGTTTTAAGTGAAGATGAAGTAGAAATCTTTATTGATTTACATGATGGCGAGTGTGAAGCCACTGCCTGGGGATGTGATTTAACATATGATTATGTTAAGATCAATGGTGATTATAGAACATAGGGAGATATGTTTATGAATAAGAGTGCGATATTAAAGGCAGAAATATTATCACAGGCTTTACCTTATATTCAAAAGTATAATAATAAGATTGTTGTGATTAAATATGGTGGTAATGCCATGATTAATGAAGAATTGAAGATGAATGTCATTACCGATGTTGTTTTATTATCTGAAATTGGTGTAAAAGTTATTTTGGTTCATGGAGGTGGACCTGAAATTAGCCAGCAATTAAAGAAAGTTGGTAAAGAATCTAAGTTTATCAATGGATTAAGATATACTGATGAAGAAACAATTGATATTGTTCAAATGGTATTAGCTGGTAAAACCAATAAAGATCTCGTCAAGCTTATTATGCAAAAAGGGGGCAACGCTGTTGGCATCAGTGGTATTGATAACCAATTGATTGTGGCTAAAAAACATGAGGGTGAAGATGATTTGGGTTATATAGGTGATGTTGAATACATCAATCAACATATTATCAATGACTTATTAGATAAAGGTTATATCCCAGTTATTGCCAGTGTTGGTACTGATGAAGAAGGTCACACATATAATATTAATGCGGATACAGCAGCAGCTGAAATAGCAAGTGCTGCGGGGGCAGAAAATATGATATTGGTTTCTGATATTCCTGGTTTATTAAAAGATAGAGATGATGAAAATTCATTGATTCCTTTAGTTCATGTCTATGAAGTCAAAGGATTAATAGATAAAGGGATTATTAGTGGTGGTATGATACCAAAGGTTGATTGTTGTGTAAGGGCACTTCGTCAACATGTAGATAAAGCAGTTATTATTGATGGTAGAATACCTCATTCTATATTAATAGAAATGCTATCAAGAGATGGTATTGGTACTATGTTTACAAGATAGGAGGTAAACAATGGTTGATTTAAAGAATAGAAGTTTTTTAACTTTAAAAGATTATACTCAAGAAGAAATAAGATACTTATTAGATCTTGCAAAACAATTAAAGAAAGCTAAAAAACAGGGTAGAATTGGTAAAACTCTAGAAGGTAAAAATGTTGTATTATTGTTTAAAAAAACATCAACACGTACTAGATGTGCCTTTGAAGTTGCAGCCTATGATGAAGGCGGTCAGGTCACTTTCTTAAGTAATTCACAAATGGGTAAGAAAGAATCTATTGAAGATACCGCAAAAGTTCTAGGAAGAATGTATGATGGTATTGAATTTAGAGGTTTTGCTCAAAAGACAGTGGAGGATTTAATGAACTATTCAGGTGTTCCTGTTTGGAATGGTTTAACAGATGTTGATCATCCTACGCAAACATTGGCAGACTTCTTGACAATTGAAGAGCATTTAGGGAAACTTGTAAGTGAAGTGAAATTGGTATTTAGTGGTGATATTAGAAATAATGTTTGTTATGGCTTGATGTATGGAGCTGCTAAAATGGGTATGCATTTTGTTGCCTTAGGGCCAAAATCATTAGATGTTGATCCTGAAGTCATTGCTTATTGTCAAAAAGAAGCTGAAAAATCAGGTGGCAAGTTTGAAATTACTGATGATGTAGATTATGCAGTAAAAGATGCTGATGTTATATATACAGATATTTGGGTAAGTATGGGTGAAGATGAAAGTCTTTATAAACCACGTGTAGAAATGTTAACACCATATAAAGTTACTACAGAAATGATGAGTAAGACAGGTAAAGAAACATTATTTATGCATTGTCTTCCTTCATTCCATGACTTTGAAACAGAAGTAGCGAAGGCAAAACATGATCAAGGCATTGATATTAGAGAAGTTGAAGACGAAGTCTTCAGATCTAAGAATTCTGTTGTTTTTGATGAAGCAGAAAACAGAATGCATACAATCAAAGCAGTTATGGTTGCTACTATTGGAGATTTATCAAAACTTTAATAGTATATTTCCTGGGAAATACAAAGAAAAAGCGATATCATGACGATATCGTTTTTTGCTTAGTATTTTTATTTCTTATAATTTTTGGCTTTAAATTTAAAAACCTCATTTGCACCGTGTGCGTCATTAAAATAAAAAAACATTGATTTT
>JAJQDJ010000306.1:4190-6912 GCA_021202205.1 Erysipelotrichaceae bacterium | reverse complement strand
TGGAAAGGAACAGGTAGTGAAAAGCCTATATATTATATCAAGCTTTGACACTACCCCTATGGGTATGGAGGTGAAAAAATATGAGGCAATGTATGGACGCTGATAATCTACATCGTCGTTTAAGTAAAATAGAAGGTCAAGTAAGAGCTATTGATCGTATGGTTGATGAAGATGTTCCTTGTGAAGATATTTTAGCCCAAATTAATGCTGCCAAGTCAGCATTACATAAATGTGGACAGATTGTATTAGAAGGACATATCCAGCACTGTGTTAAAGAGGGTATACAACATGGCGATGCTGATAAAACTATTGAAGATTTTACGAAAGCTATAGAACGATTTGCGAATATGAAATAATAGTTTTAACTGTTATTTTTTTATTATTCATTGACAACCTATACCCCTATAGGTATAATATAGCCATACCCGTATGGGTATAGGAGGAGATTATGATTGATAAATCAAAAAAATATTAGAATGGGGAGGAACAAAAAAAGATATTATTTTATTAACAATATCAGGTATATTTTTATTGTTAAGTATTTTTAATGTAAAAATTCTTCCTTTTGACAATGCATGGGTAGCAATATTATTGTGTGGTATACCTATTATTTTAGAGGCTATTATTGGTTTGATTACAGCTTTTGACATTAAAGCAGATGTATTGGTATCTTTGGCTTTATTAGCTTCTATCTATATTGGTGAATATTTTGCTGCTGGTGAGGTTGCGTTTATTATGCAGCTAGGTGGCTTGTTGGAAGAATTAACAGTTTCTAAAGCCAGAGAAGGTATTGAAAAGCTAGTCCAATTGACGCCAAAGGAAGCAAGAATTATTGATAATGATAAAGAAATATTCATACCTGCAAAAGATGTTCAAGTTGGGCAGTGTATACGTGTATTACCAGGACAAATCATTTCAGTTGATGGTAGGATTATTGAAGGAGAAACTTCTATAAATCAGGCTGTTATGACTGGTGAATCATTACCTGTTGATAAAAAATCTGGGGATGAAGTTACGAGTGGTACTGTCAATTTGTATGGTGCTTTTATTATGGAGGCAACAAAGATTGGAGAAGATAGTTCTATTCAGAGAATGATTCAATTAGTTCAGGATGCTGATGCTTCAAAAGCGAAAATTGTTAATTTAGCAGATAGATGGGCTACATGGATTGTAGTCATTGCTTTAACTGCTTCAGTTTTAACTTATTTAGTAACACATGAAATTTTAAGATCAGTAACCATACTTGTTGTTTTTTGCCCTTGCGCTCTTGTTCTAGCAACGCCAACAGCTATTATGGCAGCTATAGGTAACGCTACAAAACATGGCTTTTTAGTAAGAGAAGGAGATGCTTTAGAAAGACTAGCAAAAGTGTCAAAAGTGACTTTTGATAAAACAGGGACCTTAACTTACGGGCAGCCTCAAGTTATTGATGTTATTTCATTAAATAGTCATTATGATAATAAAAAAATCATGAAATATGCAGCGTCTATTGAATATAATTCAGAACATCCTTTAGGTAAAGCAATTGTTGATAGTTATGATGGTGATGTATTTGATGTTTCTGATTTTAAGATGTTGATTGCTTTAGGTGTGAGTGGCTATATTGATAATCAATTAATATTAGCAGGAAATCAACAAATAATGAAGCAACATGACATAAATATACCTATTGATATTTTAAATCAGGCAGAAACATATCTTCAAAAAGGATGCAACGTTACCTATATTAGTATTAAAGATCAACTTATTGGTTATTTAGTATTATCAGATATCATTCGTCAAGAAAGCTCATTAATGATTAAAAGATTAAAAAAATATAAGGTAGAACCAGTATTGTTGACAGGTGATAATACTTATAGTGCCAATACAATAGGAAAACAGTTAGGAATTGATACTATTTATGCTAACTGTTTTCCTGAAGATAAGCTTCATTGTATTGATAATTATCAAAAGAATGATGAATATGTATGTATGATAGGTGATGGTATTAATGATGCACCAGCTTTAAAGAAAGCGTATGTAGGAATTGCTATGGGAGGTATTGGTAGTGATATTGCAATTGATGCTGCTGATATAGCTTTAATTAATGATGATATTAAGGAATTGCCTCATTTGATAGGCTTATCTCAAAAGATGATGTTTACCATTAAATGCAATTTGACATTTTCTATGACATTAAATTTTATAGCTTTATTTTTAGCTATGACAGGTATTTTAAATCCTGTAGTTGGAGCTTTGGTACACAATTGTGGTTCAGTATTTGTAATTATAAATTCAGCATTATTACTTAGATGGAGGAAGAAAAAATGAGTTTTAATGTAATAGGTTTATTTATTTCAGTGATGATTTTAGTTGGCGGATTATATTATTTGTTTCAATATAAAGATGATAAGGAATCAAGGAATATCTATTTGATAGTTTCACTGATTGGTTTAGTAGCAACTATTATATTTATAATACGATTTTTATAGTTTGAGTGTTTGAAGGTAGTAGATTATATCATTTCAATTATTATATGATTTATTCTGATTTCTAGTTTTAAAGTAATATATTTTCTTGATGAAAGTAACGACAACAAAGCATAGAAAAACCCTAGCGTTGTGTGTTCTAGGGTTTTCGCTTTGTGTAACATGGAATACTCATTTCTCTTGTCAAAAGCATTAAAGTATAAATACTTTGATATCGATTATATCGCTTTTTTATTCGTCTTATTACCAATTAT
>JAJQDJ010000306.1:0-4180 GCA_021202205.1 Erysipelotrichaceae bacterium | reverse complement strand
TTTTCTTATTACACATAGTATAATATCTTCTTTTTGTTTCAATAAGTCATATATAAACGCGTTTTATATTTTAACTTATATATCAAAAAATTAAAAGACATCAATTTAGGCATAAAATGAAATATTTGGCATAAAAATAACAGTACTAATGGATTGGTTTAATTGACATAATTTCACAATTGTTTATTTTAAGTTTACAATAATTCTTTATACTATTTGATTGGAGATGGTAATTATGTTGCAGGTAAAAAATATTCATAAGCAATATAAAACAGGTGCTCTTGTCCAAAAAGCTTTGGATGGAGTGAGTTTGAATCTAAGAGATAATGAGTTTGTCGCCATACTAGGGCCGAGTGGCTCTGGTAAGACAACTTTGTTGAATATTATTGGTGGATTGGATCGTTATGATAAAGGAGACTTGATTATTAATGGTATTTCTACTAAGAAGTATAAAGATAGGGATTGGGATTCTTATCGTAATCACACGATAGGTTTTGTGTTTCAAAGTTATAATTTGATTCCTCATCAAACCATTTTATCTAATGTAGAATTAGCATTAACAATCTCAGGGGTTTCTAAATCAGAAAGAAGGAAAAGAGCTCAAGAAGCACTTAACCAAGTAGGATTAGGAGATCAAGTGCATAAGAAACCTAATCAGTTGTCTGGTGGGCAGATGCAAAGAGTTGCGATTGCTAGAGCATTAGTGAATGATCCAGATATTCTATTGGCTGATGAACCTACTGGGGCATTGGATAGTGATACCAGTGTTCAAGTTATGGATTTATTGAAGGCAGTGGCTAAAGATCGATTGGTTGTCATGGTTACACACAATCCAGACTTGGCTCAGGAATATGCAACAAGAATTGTTACTTTAAAAGATGGTAAGATTACAAGTGATAGTGATCCATATAAGATTGAACAATCATTAGTTAAACCAGTTCATAAGAATATGGGTAAAACTGGTATGTCTTTATTGACATCACTTTCATTAAGTTTTAATAATTTGAATACAAAGAAAGCTAGAACAATTCTAACATCTTTTGCTGGTTCTATTGGTATTATAGGTATAGCATTAATATTATCTTTATCGACGGGTGTGAATGCTTATATTGCTGATGTTGAAGAAGAAACTATGTCAGAATATCCTATATCTATTACAAGTACAGGTTTTGATATGACATCACTTGTTTCAGGTATGACAGGTATAGCTGAAAATGTTAGAAGTGGTAGCGAAGAGGATGAAATACAAGTTAATTCTATTATTTCGACGATGTCTTCAACCATTGGATCTAATGACTTGGAAGCATTAAAGGAATATATTGATAGCGGTGAAAGTGGTCTTGAAGAATACAGTAAAGCTATTGAATATATTTATGATGTAACACCACAAATCTATAGTTCTGATACAAGTACGATCCATCAAGTCAATCCTGATAGTTCCTTTAGTGCATTGGGTATAGGCTCATCAACCAGTTCAAGTAGTTTGCTTTCAAGTATGATGAGTACGGATGTCTTTTATCAAATGCCTGAAAACACATCATTATATGATGAACAATATGATGTGGTTGCAGGTAGTTGGCCTACAAGCTATAACGAATGTGTTTTGGTTTTATCAAGTGGCGGTAGTATCAGCGATTTCTTGTTATATACATTAGGATTAAGAGATTATAGTGAGTTACAAGATATGCTTGAACAATTTTCTAATGATGAAGAAGTGACTGTTACAACAACTAATGGCACTTATAGTTATGATGATATATTAGGAATTACTTTTAAATTAATCAATGCTACAGATTATTATCAATATGATGAAGAATATAATGTTTGGAAAGATAAATCAGGTGATGAAGATTATATGAAGGATATTATTGATAATGGTGAAGATTTAACTATTGTCGGTATTGTCCTGCCTAAAGAAGATGTAACTGCCACAATGTTATCATCTGGATTCTATTATACATCTGAATTAATTGAGTATATTGTTGAGCAAGCAATTAATAGTGATATTGTTAAGCAACAATTAGCTAATCCAGATATTAATGTATTTACTGGAGAAAGTTTTGATGCAGAAGAAGAAAGTTCATTTGATTTTAGTTCAATGTTTTCTATTGATAGTGATGCTTTAAGTAATGCTTTCCAATTTGATGAAAGTGCCTTAAGTATAGATTTAAGTGGTCTTAATAGTGTTATGACTCAAGTGGATTTACCTGAATTAGATATGAGTGATATTATATCGCAATTAGATTTTAGTCTATCAAGTGATGATATGACAGAACTTATGAATGAACTTGTGGAAGGTTATGCATCTTATGCGAGTAGTAGTGATTCTAATATCAATACATTTACAGAAGATATACAAAGCTATTTTACTTCGACTGAAGTCAATCAATTATTGCAAGAGTTAATTCAAGATGCTATTAGTGAAAATGGAGAACTCACTATTACAAATGAACAAATGGAATCTATACTCAATGAATTGATGGCTAGTTATGGTGAATATGCTACTGAAAATAACTTATCAGATACTTCAGACTTAACATCATATATTACTGACTATTTAAACTCTGATACAGCTAGTACTATTATAACCAATTATCTCACAGATTGGATTACATCAAGTGGTTTAGAAGATCAACTTACTGCAATTATGACAAATTATATGTCATCTGTTATGAGTTTTATGAGTACTGCTTTACAACAGGAATTGACGTCTTCACTATCTTCATTAAGTTCTTCTATGGCTAATGCAATTAGTATTGATACAGATGCTTTCGCTAATGCTTTTCAAATGAATATGGACGAAGATGATATGACAGAATTACTAACAACATTGATGACATCTACAACATCAACTTATGAAAATAATTTATCTACTCTAGGTTATGTTGATTATGCTTCACCAACTGAAATAGATATTTATCCAATGGATTTTGAAAGCAAAGAAGAAGTAATCAATATCTTAGATGCTTATAATGATAGGATGGAAGCTAATGGTGAAGAAGATAAAGTTATTTCTTATACTGATTTAGTTGGCACATTAATGTCATCTGTTACTGATATTATTAATACTTTAAGTTATGTTTTGATGGCCTTTGTAGCTATATCATTGGTTGTTTCATCTATTATGATAGGTGTTATTACTTATATTAGTGTTTTAGAGCGTAAAAAGGAAATAGGTATATTACGTGCTATGGGTGCAAGTAAGAGTAATATTTCTCAAGTGTTTAATGCTGAAACATTTATTATTGGTTTACTTGCTGGAGTATTAGGTATAGTGATTAGTTTGTTGCTATTAATACCTGGTAATTATATTATTCATACTGTTGCAGGTAATACAAGTGTTAATGCCCAGCTTCCAGTTACTGGAGCAATTGTATTGATTGTACTAAGTACAGTATTAACATTAATAGGAGGACTTATTCCTTCAAGAAAAGCTGCTAAAGAGGATCCTGTAACTGCATTAAGGACTGAATAAACCGTAATTAAAAAAATTACGGTTTTTTTAGTTTTTCTGCAATAATATAGTATGTTGCTGCATTAAATTAATGAAAAGAGATAAAACTCTTAAAAAAATAAAAATTTAATGCAATAATTCTTAAAAAGAAAGCATTAAATAAGTAAAGAGGGAAAAAAGATCGAGCTCAAAAATCTTGCCACTCCCCGAAACGCGAAAACATTTTAGAAGAGGACAAAATCATGAAAAAATTAAAGGAAATGTTTGCAAAATTAAAATCAAATCGTTACTTTCAATTAGGCACTATTGGATTAGCTGGTGTATTATTAGTCTCATTATTAACATTCGTACCTACAGTTGAACAAATAGAAGCAGATGCAGAAAATGCCAATGCAACGACAACTACAGATGTTATAGCAGCAGATGACGCTAAAGATATTGCATTGAAGGATGCAGATGTCAGTGACGCAACAATAAATGAAGTTCAATTAGATTATGATGATGGTGTACAAGTTTATGATATAGATTTTACAAAAGATGGTGTTGAATATGAATACGAAATTAATGCCCAAACTGGTGATATCATCAAAAAAGAAACGAAGACTGTAGCTACAACAACAACTGCTGACACAACAACGACTACTACTTCAATCACAAAGGATGAAGCAAAAACAATTGCAATGAATCATGCAGGTGTAACAAGCGTATCAAACTACACAATCAAGA
>JAJQDJ010000165.1 GCA_021202205.1 Erysipelotrichaceae bacterium | reverse complement strand
ACTGTAAGGTATATACCTGATATATATCTTACTATACTTATTATACGAGGAGAATCAAAGATGAAGAATATATTTAGTTTTTTTAACAAGCAGGAATCATTACCTAATGTTTCTGATAAAAATTTAATCTCAATTTGTAATGGTGAAATGATTGAACCACAGAGAATAGCAGATAAAATATTTGCAGGTGAAGTTATGGGAAAAACCGTGGGGTTTATTCCCAGTTCAAATGAAATATTTTCACCTTGTGATGGGACTTTAGAAGTTATGTTTCCTACTGGACATGCTTTCGCTATTAGAATGAAAGATGGAACAGGAATATTGGTTCATGTAGGGATTAATACTGTTGATCTTAATGGTAAAGGATTCAAGATTTTAGCTAAACAAGGTTCGAAAGTAAAAGCAGGTCAAAAATTATTGGATGTTGACTTTGATTTCATAAAAAAAGAAGGTTATGATCCAACAATTATGCTTATTATTACTGAACCAGTTGAAAATGTTGAATATAATTTTTCTGAATTTGGTCCAAAAGAAAAATATGAAATCATTTTGTAACAATTTATGCAAGGAGGATATGTAATGTATACAAACGAAGGACAATTACAATTTCCTGAGAATTTTCTATGGGGCGGTGCTACAGCTGCGAACCAGTGTGAAGGTGCTTGGGATGAAGATGGAAAAGGTATGACAATTCAGGATTGTTTAGAGTTCCGTGCTGGAAATATATCTGATATGGGAAAACAATTTGCTTTTTCTACGGAAGATTTAAAGAAAGCACAAACCAATAATGATATTAATTATCCAAAAAGAAGAGGTACTGATTATTACCATCATTATAAAGAAGATATAGCATTAATGGCTGAAATGGGCTATAAAGTTTATAGATTATCTATAAGCTGGGCAAGAATTTTTACAGATCCTGAAGATGAAAAACCAAATGAAAAAGGCATAGAATTCTATTTGAATGTATTTAAGGAATGTAAAAAATATGGAATTGAGCCCTTAGTTACATTATCCCATTATGATGTCCCACTTGATTTAATCAATAGATATAGAGGGTGGTATGGAAGAGAATGTATTGATTTATTTGTAAAATATGCAAAAGTATGTTTTGAGCGTTTTAGTGATTATGTAACATATTGGTTGACATTTAATGAAGTTGACGCCATGCTTCGTCATCCAGTAACTAGTGGTGGATTAATCGAAGATCAATTTGATGATGTGCCTTTTGAACAGGCTATGTATCAAGCTATGCATCATCAAATGGTAGCAAGTGCACTTGTTGTAAAAATGGCACATGATAAGTATCCAAATTTTAAATTAGGATGTATGATGACAAAACTATGTTTTTATCCTTATACATGCAAACCAGAAGATAATTTGGCAACTCAGCAGAGAATGAGAAGTATTTATCGTTATGTTGATATTCAAGTGTTTGGTGAATATCCTCTCTATCTTAAAAAAGAAATTGCGAATAAGGGTTATACAGTTGCGTTTGAAGATAGTGATGAACACATTTTAAAAGACGGAACAGTTGATTTTGTAAGTTTCTTTTATTATATGACATCATGTTGGGCTGCAAAAACAGATGATTTAGAATTATCTCCTGGAAACACATTTAATGGTGTTAAAAACCCATATTTGCCAAGTAGTGAATGGGGATGGCAAACAGATGCAGCAGGTCTACGTTATTCTTTAGTTGAATTGTATGATAGATTCAGAAAACCATTGTTTATAGTAGAAAATGGTTTAGGTGCAAGAGATGTTCTTGCAGAAGATGGAAAAATTCATGAACCTTATCGCTGTGAATATTTAAAAGAGCATGTTTGTGCAATGAGTGGTGCTATCAATCTTGATGGTGTAGATTTAATGGGATACACATGGTGGGGTTGTATTGACTTGATTTCTGAGTCAACAAGAGAAATGTCAAAGAGATATGGATTTGTTTATGTTGATGTAGATGATTATGGAAACGGAACATATAATAGAATAAGAAAAGACAGTTTTTATTACTACAAACAAGTTATTGAGTCAAATGGCACCAATATCTAAAAATTTTCTTCCCTGGTACATTGATTCATGATAATTATATGATTATAAAAATAGTTATAAATAAACACCAATCGGTAATGATTGGTGTTTATTTATAGAGTCAATCCAGTATTCTCTAATAAGAGGAAAACAGATGTCCAAAGAACTTCAATAGCAAGATAATAAGATTTCCCTGATATTCGTTTTATTCAAGTACCTATTTTTTTCTCAAAATTCCTTTGTCCACTTGTTTGACCACAAAAATATTCATAAATCACTTATGATATAATGAATTCAAGTACAGTGTATCTATTATCGCAAGAAAAATTGATGTAATCCATTGAATATAATGTATTGAACGCTTTGTTAGAAAGAAACCAATATCAGATTCAATTGCCTACTTATAAGATAATAGATGCGATATAGTCGAAAACCTATATAAAACTAAAAAGATACTGGACTTTGACACTACCATATTTTATAGGAGGGATAGAATTATGTATTGTGGAAATTGTGGAAACAAGATAAAAGAGGGAGAGAAATTCTGTGGAAGATGTGGTGTTCCCGTTGAACAGAGTGCGGAGACTCCGGTTGTGCGTAAATTATCTAAACAACCTAAAGTGACAAGTATCACTGAAAAATCTTTTAGCATAAATTCTAAAATCTTGGCAGTAATATCTGCTGCTCTTCTTCTAATTAGCATGAATATGAGCTATGTTTCATTTCAAATCGTAAATTGGTCAATCAAGTTGTGTGACATATATGATTATGCACTCGCAGAGCTTACTGCAGATTATACTTTATTTTATGTTTTTTATGTGTTAATTTTTGTAGGTATATTCTTATTTTTTAAATTGACAAACCACAGGGGATTGTCGTTTATTGGATGTGTCGGAATCTTGGTGGAAGTTGTAGCTCTGCTTTTTATTACATTTAATTTTTCGATGGAGGCTTCTGAATACTATAGTACGATATATTCTTATGGACTAGGACTTTATCTGCATATAGTCGGTTTGATTGTGCAAATAGTTTCAGCAATAATGAAAGATTAAGCGAATCTAGCAACATGAACAAGATATGCAAGTAAGCTATAAAACAATATAACTACTATTAAAATATGTTGTCGTATTCATGTTAAAATCTTATTAACAATTTCACATGTTTGTGCTACAATACTCCTTGGGTTAATGAAGGAGGAAATTAGAAGATGATTAGAATTATGTTAGCGTGCGCTGGCGGAATGAGCACAAGCTTACTTATGAACAAGATGAAAGATGAAGCTGATAAACGTGGTATTGAAGTAACAGTGAATGCTATTGGGGAAAAGTCTATTGCTGCACATATGGGTGAATTTGATGTGTTGTTGTTAGGGCCACAAGTTAGATATGTCTTAAAAGATGCACAGAAGGTTGTTTAATGGTACAGTTCCTGTAGAAGTTATTGATATGCGCGATTATGCAACGATGAATGGGGCTAAGGTTTTAGATAAGGCATTAGAAATTTATAATCAATTTTATGGGAAATAATGGAGATATTCAAATATCTCTTTTTTTGTAAGTGTAAATATGTTATTCTTTATAAAAAAGGGATGGATATGATAAGAAAAATAATAGAAAATGATCGATTCTTACTATCAAGAATTGGTGTAGAAGCGACAAAAGATGATATGTATATTGTTACAGATTTACTAGATACTTTTAAACAATATGATTTGATATGTGGCGGTATGGCTGCTAATATGATTGGTGAAAACAAGCGTATTATTATTTATAAAGATGAAAAAGATAAAGTTCATGAAATGGCTAATCCTGTTATAGTAAAAACTTATGGAAAACCATATGAAACTGAAGAAGCTTGTTTAAGCTTAGGTAAAGATATATATCGTCCTACAAAACGATATCATAAAATTAAGGCTGAGTACTATGATCGTTTCTTTAATAAAAGAACAAAGAATTTTGAAGCTTTAACAGCCCAAATCATTCAACGTGAAATTGATCATTGTAATGGCATTATGATTTAACACCAACTATCGTTGGTGTTTTAATATGCTTATTAAGCATAATATTTTATGAAATATAAGCATATTTGTATATCATTCAATTCTGTCTTAAAATAATATCGAGGTGAAGAATATGAGTCATATACCTGAAGATGAATTAAGAGATAATTTGGTAGATGCTGGATGTAATGAAGAATGTATATGTCAAATATTGGAATGTGATAAAAATAATGACTACCTAAGACAGACAATACTATTAAAGAAACAAAGATATGAATTACTAGATAAGCTACATAATAAACAAAAACAAATAGATTGTTTGGATTATTTATTATATGAACTAAAGAAAGAACAGGCATGAAAAAGATATTATTGTTTTTATGTATGTTATGTATCATAGGTTGTCAAAATAATAATGTAATAGATGATAATCAGGTAAATAATAATGAGAAACAAGAAGGTGATACTATGAATATAATAATAGAAAATCAAAGCTTTGTCTTAAACTTATATGATAATGAAACAGTCGATGCTTTAATAGATATATTACCACTAGATTTAATACTACAACAACTCAATAATAATGAACAATATGTTTATTTGGATGAAACATTACCTAGTAATGCTTCATCCATCGAACAAATTCAAACAGATGCTATTTGGTGATAATTGTTTAGTCATATTTTATAAAGACTTCAATACATCTTATCAATATACACCTATAGGTCATATTGATGATTTGGATGTTTCATTAATGGAATCAAGTACAATTGATATAAGAATGGAGGAAAAAGAATGAATACATTAAAACAAGGTTATTATACAGGTGAACGTGCTTTATTTCAAAGTGATGGATTAAAAATAGATGAAGGAATTTTTGCGGATGGTGAGTCACCATTAAAAGAAAGCAAGAATATAGAAATAGATAATAGTATTTTTAAATGGAAATATCCATTATGGTATTGTCAAAATATAGAAGTGAAGCATACAACATCGTTGGATACTGCCATATCAGGGATTTGGTATACCAATCATATTTGTATCAGTGATTCTATGATAGAAGCACCAAAAACATTTAGAAGAGGTCAAGATATAACATTGGTAAATGTCGATATGCCTAATGCAGAAGAAACCTTTTGGAATTGTAAGAATATTCATTTGAATAATGTCCATGCTAGAGGAGATTATTATGGTATGAATAGTGAAGATATAGAGGTTGATAGATTATATTTTAGTGGAAATTATTGTTTTGATGGAGGCAAGAATATTGTTATTAGAAATTCGCAATTGAATTCTAAGGATGCTTTTTGGAATTGTGAGAATGTCACAGTCTATGATTCTATTATTATTGGTGAATATTTAGGATGGAATTCTAAGAATCTAACATTTGTCAATTGTACAAAAGAAAGTTTACAGGGACTTTGTTATATTGAAGGGTTAAAGATGGAAAACTGTCGCTTGATTAATACAACTTTAGCATTCGAATTCTGTAAGGATATTGATGCAGACATTTGTAGTCATGTTGATAGTATCATGAATCCGATTTCTGGTAAGATTATTGTAGATAGTGTTGGTGAATATATTCATGAATCTGATAAAGTTGATGTAAGTCAAACAACACTTATTGAAAGAGACAAGATGAAATGTAAAGAATGCTGTGGGAGGATAGCTTATGTATGATTTTGATAAACTAACGAATCGTTATAATACTCATTCTCTAAAATGGGATGTCAAAGAAAATGAACTGCCAATGTGGGATGCTGATATGGATTTTGAAACAGCACCTGAGATTATTGAAGATTTGCATAAAAGAGTTGATCATGGTATATTTGGTTATAATATTGATGATGAAGACTATTTTAAAGCTATTCAAAATTGGTGGCTTCATGAACACCATTTTGAAATCGATAGAGAATGGATGATGTTTTGTACAGGTGTTGTTCCAGCTATTTCTTCGATTGTAAGAAGAGTCACTCAAGTTGGGGAAAATGTTGTGATATTATCGTCAACTTATAATATATTTTATAATTCTATATTAAATAATGGTAGACATGTTTTATTTAGTGATTTGTTATATGATGGTAAAGAATATAGTATTGATTATAACGATTTAGAAAAGAAACTATCTCATAGTGAGACAACATTATTGATATTTTGTAACCCTCAAAATCCAATAGGTAAGATATGGGATAAAGAAACATTAGAGAAAATAGGACAATTATGTAAAAAACATCATGTTATTGTTATATCTGATGAAATCCATTGTGATATTGTTAGACCAGGCAAAGAATATATACCATTTGCTTCAGTCAATGATACAAATCTAGATATAAGCATCACATGTGTTGCTCCAACAAAATGTTTTAATATTGCAGGATTACAATCTTCATGTATTATAGTTGCCAATGAACCATTAAGACATAAGGTCAACCGTGGTATCAATACAGATGAAGTCGCAGAGGGAAATACATTTGCGCAAATTGCAGGTATATCTGCTTTCACTAAAGGAAAACAATGGCTGAAAGAATTGAATTGCTATATTCAAAAGAACAAAGATTAAGCAATACAATATATTCAAGAAGAATTACCATTATTGTATGTTATACCTAGTGATGCAACATATTTATTATGGATTGATTGTAGCAAGTATAGTGATAATACAGATGAACTGTGTGAATTTATAAGGAAAGAAACAGGATTGTTTATTATCCCTGGAAGAGAATATGGTAATAATGGTAAAACCTTTGTAAGAGTGAATGTAGCATGTCCTATGTCTAGACTTCAAGATGGTATGCAACGTTTAAAAACTGGGTTGGATATGTATGAAAGTAGAAGATGATTCTACTTTTTTAAATTTTATTTACTCAAGTTTCGCACTTCAATTTCAATAATTAATTAGTGAAAATAGCGCAAT
>JAJQDJ010000187.1 GCA_021202205.1 Erysipelotrichaceae bacterium | reverse complement strand
CCTCCAAATCAGCCCTCCCTTAATTCCAGTTTCATTTTACAATACGGGAAAAATAAATTATAACAATATTTAATTGACATCATTAGCCATATTTGATAGTATATGCAAGTCGAAGGACTACATTTTTGTTCATTTCTGAGAATAAATGAATGAAGATGTAGTCCTTTTTTTAGGAGGTTTTTATGTTAGAAAATAAAATGGAACAACAAAATATATTTTCTTTAGTCATATCAATGGGATTACCACCTATGATATCCATGCTTATTCAATCATTATATAGTATTGTGGATAGCATATATGTTGCAAAACTTGGTGAAAATGCTTTAACTGCTGTTTCATTAGCATATCCTATGCAAAATATTGTTTTAGCTGTTTCTGTTGGTTTTGGAGTTGGTATTAATTCAGTTGTTTCTAGATATTTAGGTAGCAAAAATAACAATAAAGTCAATAGTGCATGTTGCCATGGATTTTTGTTAAGTGGGATACATGCAATTATTTTTGTATTAATTGGTTTATTTTTAACAAAACCTTTCTTCGGGCTTTATACAACAAATCAAGAGATTTATAATCTAGGAACAACATATTGTCGTATTGTTGTATGTATGGCAGTAGGACAATTGTTTCATATTTATATTGAAAAATTGTTTCAAGCTATTGGAAATGTCACAATTCCTATGATTATACAACTAGTATCATCACTTATCAATATTATCCTAGATCCTATTATGATTTTTGGTTATTTTGGTTTCCCCGCTTTAGGTGTACAAGGAGCTGCTATAGCTACTGTTATTGCACAAATAAGTGCGTGTATATTATCATTTATATTGTTTATAAAGTTTAAAGGTGATATACATATCATTGAAAAACTTTCATTTTGATAAGATACTTATAAAAATATATATGTAGTCGCCATTCCATCAGCATTAATGTCTGCTATGCCTTCATTATTAGTGAGTGTATTAAATGGTATATTAGCTTCCATATCTTCTACAGCAGTCGCAGTATTCGGTTTATATTATAAAGTTCAATCATTCGTCTATATGCCTGCTAACGGTATTATTCAAGGTATGCGTCCTATTATTGGTTATAATTATGGAGCCCATAAATATCAACGTGTACACTATACTATTAAAACATGCATATTTGTGATAGGTAGTATATATTGGAACACTGATATTTTTATTTATACCAAATACAATATTAAGTTTATTTAGTGCCACTAAAGAAATATATAATATTGGTATACCTGCATTTAGAATTATTAGCTTAAGTTTTATCGTTTCTACAATTGGGATTGTATTTTCGGGTGTTTTTGAAGCATTAGGTAAAGGTATGCAATCACTAACAATTACTATATTAAGACAAATGTCTATTATTCCTATGTTATCTTTAATTTTAAAAAATATATTTGTAATTACTGGAATATGGATAACATTTGTGATAGCTGAAAGTATAGCAGCGATAGTTGCTGTGACTTTATATAAAAATACAAAGTTAAAGCTGTAGAAAAATCTACAGCTTAAATCGTTCTATTTTACAATAATGGTTTTTATATTCATCATTATTAACATCTTTTTGATAACTGATGCCAACCAGTAACAAATTATCCAAGTACTTTTCTAGGCCTTTATAATACTTCTTCTTTTTAATCTGATTAATGGCGCATTCTGGACTGTCCTGCCATTTGAGCTCCACCAATAAAGCTGGTTTATCCCCCTTTGGTATATAAGCTATATCACAAAAGCCTTTTCCTGTTTGTAATTCAACTATTTTGTGATAAAAACCACGAGCAGCATAATAAGCAATATCAACAGTATGTGCCAAAGCCTCTTCACTATTATATTTTAAATTGGATATTTCTAAATGAGCTTCTTCAATATAATAGGCTACCTTTTCTTCATCTATATTCCATGTAGCACTCAATAAATCCATTGAATTCTGGATAGGTTTCAATAATTCATCCCAATGACTATCTCTTAAAGCTAGTTCAAATTGTGTTCTTACTTCTCTATTAGGTATATATACTTCCTGTGTTTGAAAATTATATCCTAAATATCCTAAATGAACCAATAATGTCAAAATATCATCTCTAGAATGGAAAGTTGTAATATCATTTTCAAATGATGATGGCTCAATATAAATTTTTTCTCCAGCAAGCAATGATATAATACTTTCCTTGATACCATCCATATTAATATCGAAATAATCTTTTAAAGATTCATAAGCCTCTGTATTTGTCCAATAATTATCATACAATCTCTTTTTAATAGCACTTACAACAGAGCGTGGATTATAAAGAGAGTATTGATTAATATGATAGCCATCATACCAGGATTTCATCTCATAAAAATCCATTTGATTATTATGACATAATTCTTTGACTTCAGCTTCGGTGAATCCCATAAATTCTTCATAAGGATTAGCATTGATCATTGATATTTCATCAAAATTATTAAGAGCACTTTGTGTTCCATATTTCTTTATAGGAAGTATTCCTGTCATATAAGCCATTTCAACAAATGGGGAAGTCTTAAATAAATCTTCTAATAATTTTAGATATTTTTTTTGACCATCTATATCATTCTTATATTCTCTAAAAATACAGTCCCATTCATCAATAATAAACACATAAGATTGATTATACTTTGCATAAATATTTTCTAAAGATAAAACAAGATTTCCATCTTCATATAATTCCTCATCAGGATATATATATTTGATTTCTTCAAGAATTTTTCTTGTTAGGAGGTTTATAAATTCATCAACTGTAGAAACTTTTCTTAAAACTCTCTTAACATCATAATAAATCACATCATGCTGATTTAAATGTTCATTATAACTATCACATTGTGCTATTTTTAAATCATTAAACAAAGAAGATGAATCACACCCCTTAGAATAATAAGCTATCAACATATTAGCATCTTCAGTTTTACCAAATCTTCGTGGTCTTGAAACACATACAAAACAATCATTAATACCAACTATTTGATTTAATTTTTTTATAAGTAATGATTTATCAACATATATAGAATTCTTTCTGGATTTCATAAAACTATTATTCGTTGGATTCAAATACATTCCCATGTGCTATCACATCCTTTAAATATATTATAAACTATTTTCCTTGATTATGCTATTGATAAAGATTTTTAAGTATATAAAAAGTGCAGTTTTACTGCACCTATCTCCAAAAGTTAGCATTTCCACTACCAACTGATATCACTTCATAAGAAGTGTTATGAGAAGTTCCACCAGAAAAGTATGTCTTTCCAGTTTCACTACCATTAAATATATCTATATGACTACCTGTGATTGCACCACCACGATCTACCACAATACCATAAATTGTACTGTCTGTATTCAAGTTATGATTTGTAATCTTAATAATTGTACCAAAAGGAATTGATCTATCTGCAGCTAAACAATAATACTTCGTACCATTATAAGTAAGATATGGTGAATTAGAATTATTCACACCCGTAGATGCTGATAATTTCACACCTGATGAAGAAGTTCCACTACAACCATTACAATCTCCACCATACGTGGTTAATTTCCCTGTGAAGGTTGCACCTTCGCTAATACCACCATAACGAATGATTTCATCAGTTGCTTCTTCAATAATATCTTCTTTTATTTTTTGAGTACTCGTTTCTTTTCCATTAGCATATGTGACCAAATATGTCACATTTGCTTTACCATCCTTACCTTCTTGAACAATTGTTTTTGTCCAGCTAGAAGATTTATCTCCTTCTATGACTGTATCATAAGCAATTGTCTCTACCTGGTTATATGTTTTTGTTTCAACACGCGTGATTTTAATTAAATCATCCTGTTCTACAATATCATCCGTGTCTTTGTTTAACTCATCATTGTCCCCAAGTTCAATGCTTAATTCATCTAATACATTTGAAACAGTATCTTGTTTCACAAGATAACTCTTTTCATCTTCCAACCCATCAATTAAGTGAATATTGACTGTTGGAATAAAATCCTCAATTTTATTAACAGCCCCTACAGATATTGTCGCTAACATAACAATAACATAAACAAGAGCCACCGCTAAAATTCCTTTTGTTCGGCTATTAGCCGAGACAATAGCCTCTTTAGCTTTTTTTATCATAATAATTCCTCCTATTTAATACCAAATACTTTTTTAGCATTAAATGTTGTGATTCTAGCAACGTCTTCTATAGCCATATCTTTAATCTTAGCGATTTCTTTGGCTACATACACAACATTTGCTGGCTCATTCAACTTTCCTCTAAATGGATGAGGTGTTAAATAAGGGTCATCTGTTTCTATCAATAAATGATCAATATCAACAGTTTTCGCAACCTCTTTAGGTGTTTTTGCATTCTTAAATGTGACTGTACCTGCTAAGGATATATAAAAACCTACATCAATATATCTTTGTGCCATTTGTGCCGACCCACTATAGCAGTGCATAATACCATAATGTTTCGCATCACGTAAGATATTATAAGTATCCTCATAAGCATCTCTAGCATGTATCACAATAGGTTTGTTGTATCTTTTCGCAATATCTATTTGCTTTAAAAACACTTCTTTTTGTTTATCCCTAGGAACATCCCAATGATAATCCAAACCTATCTCACCTAAAGCAACAACTTTTGGATCTTGAAGTAGTTCTTCAATCACTTGAATATCTTCATCAGTTGTCTCTTCACAATCATTTGGACTAATACCAACAACACAATATATAAATGGATACTCATGTGCTATTTGTACAGCCAACTTAGAAGATTCCACATCATAGCCAACAACACATAAATTGTCTACTTCCTCATTTAAAGCATGACTAATAAAAACATCTCTATTAAAATATAATTGTTCGCTATTCAAATGCGTATGTGTATTAAAGTACATCCTCATCACCCGAGGCGCATAATAACATATCTTTTTATCTTTGTCAAATTTCTAAAGATACTTTTTAAGAAAGTTTTTAGATTTAAATTTTATACAGTTATTTTCATCATTATTTTTGTTTCTTAAGAATTTCTTAATTTTGTTTTTTTGACAAATATCACTTTTTTCTCTTATCAATTTCATGAAATATGTAAGACTATTATCATTATTGACGAAAAATAAAAGAGTATACAAAAAGAACTTCCAAAAGGAAGTTCTCATGTTATATTTTAGTTATATCTTTTCTTTCTGCTATATAATACACATGCACCAAGAACGCTAATTGTCATTAATGCACCATAAACAGATACTAATGACTGATCCCCAGTTTGTGGATTGCTAGAAGTTGCACCATCACTTGAAGTTCCAGATACTGAGCCTGAACCGCTTGAATCTCCTGAATTTGCTGATGAATTTTCTTCCCAAGCGCCTTTTATACCATTTTCATTAGCATACTTTTCTGCATATGAACCTGCATATCCGTAAAGTGTAATTTTATATGTTGCTGTATCCTTATCCCAATCAATATCACTTGCAAATGCATATTCACCAATATATAAAACACTAGTAGATATATCTAATCTTAATAATTTAGGACAATAAGCAAATGCTTCATCCCCGATATATGTGACACTATCAGGAATTGTCACACTTTCTAGATTTGCACAATCACAGAAAGCACCTTCTCCAATATATGTTACAGTATCAGGTATCACAACACTAGTTATATCACTTTCAGAAAATGCATAATTACCAACACCTAAAACTGTATATCCATCAATGGTACTTGGTATAATAACATCTTTATCATCTCCAAGATAGCTAGATATTATAATATATTTACCATCAGAACATGTATAATATACATAATTACCATCTGCTGAAATATTGGTTTCGTAATCATTATTACTATAATAAATGACACCATCAGGAATAGTAACATTTATTAAACCACTATTAAAAAATGCATATTCTTCAATATATGTCAATGTACTTGGGAATGTAAGACTCTTTAAAGATGTGCAATCTTCAAAAGCATAGCTACCAATGATTACAACACCTTCTGGTATTGTATATGAAGAAGCAGTCTTACCAGCAGGATAGCAAATCAATTTTGATTGATTTTTGTTAAATAATACACCATCAATTGATGAATAATATGAATTATTTGCATCAACATTAATAGCTGTTAAAGAAGAACATCCATCAAAACAATCTTCATATATATATATATATATATATATAACACTAGCTGGAATTGTTATACTAACTAAATTTTCATCATAAGCGAAGCTATAACCAAAACTTACAACTGTATATCCATCTATTGTACTAGGAATGACAACATTAGTATCATTTCCTAAATATGCTGTTAATCTTATTGAACTATCATCGATCATAACATATTGATATAAGCCATCTTCTGAAGTATAAGGATAAAAAACATTTATACCTAAGTTTGTTACAGTGCTAGGAACAATATCTTCAGATAATTCAGTATAGGCAAACGCCCAGTCACCAATAGTTGTTACACTACTAGGAATAGTTAAAGAAGCTAAACTATCACAAAAATAAAAAGCAAAACCGCTAATTGTCGTAACACCATTTCCAATAGTAACACTTGCTAAATTTTCGCAACCATCGAAAGCATTTTCTCCAAGAGTCGTGACAGAGTCAGGAATAACAACATTTGTTAAATAAATACTATCAAAAAAGGCATTAGTTCCTATAGTTGTAACAGTGTCTGGAATTACAACACTTGTTAAATCACTATATTCAAATGCATAATCGCCAATTGCAACTACAGTATAACCATCAATTTCACTAGGAATTGTTATATCAGTATCAGTACCATTATATCCTGTAATAACAATAGTATTATTTTCATTCCATTCATAAGTATAATCTGTAGTTTCATCATCAGATACTATAGAATCATCTTCATCTTCTTCTAAAATAACACTAGGTGTACTTTCAAGAACATCTTCTTCAGTATCATGTGGATAGTCAAATTATTTGGTAGTACTAAAGTCAAATTAAATTCATCA
>JAJQDJ010000081.1 GCA_021202205.1 Erysipelotrichaceae bacterium | reverse complement strand
AAATTAAATTTTTTTCATCTTAATTCCACTTTCTGCTTGCAATTCGGGTATATAATCTAGTCACCATTTCATTTAAAAAAAGTCATTGAATTCACATCCAATGACAAAATATAAAGATAGCTCAATGCATAAATATGACCAATTGTCAGTATGTTTTTACCTCTGAACCAGCGACAAATACTTTAAATGTGGTAATTCGCAAAGAAATCATACCCACCAATCACCTTTTAAATATAGTTTAATTTTAGCTTTATACATAGCCATTTCCCAATCATATTTATGATATTTAACTGTATTCAAATATTCCATATAATCTTCAACAGTTATATATCTTAATTCATACATTAATTTGTAAAACTTATTGAGAGTTGCAATAACACTTTTGACATCCTCCATAGTAGAATATGATGTCTTTTTGGTGATAAAACCATCAAAATATGCATTAACACTATAACAACCTTCACGCATATGATAAGGCATTTCATAAGTCATATAACATTCAAGAAACATATCAATATTATACATATGTTTTCTCATTGTTCGTTTAGTTAATCCTTCTTTTATCATATAGTCTTCAAAAATCTTCATATATTGTTGATTTTCTTTATGAACAATGTCAAATTGCCTATTTAATTCTTCGTTACTCATCAATATCTCTAAAACATCATAAACCAATCATCATCACCATCATCAAAAACTTCTACGCAATTAATCCACGTTTGTTTTTCTTTTTTAATAGTTAATAATAATACATTATATTCTTCATTTTTAATATAACCCTTATCTAACATCAATTTATAAAATTTCTTTAAACTTGCACAATTGCTGTTAATAGAATCCTTAGATGCCCACATGATTTTCCTAATAAACCAATCACCTAAATAATCATCAATTACAGAACAGCCATCTTGCATCTTTAATGGCTCATAATATAACAAAAATTCATTAAGAAAGAGGTCTATATTATTCATATGCTTTCTAATAGTCTTATTAGTTAATCCAGCATCAATCAAAGATTGCTCAAATAAATCCAAATACTTTCTATTTTCATTTATTGTTTCTTTCTCAAATATTCCATATTCGTCAAAACTCATAGTAGTCTCCTATAATATCTTCTTTAATTTTTTTACCAATGTTTCCATTTGTTGTTGTGTACCAATTGTAATACGTAAATATTGATCTATTCTATCTTTAGAAAAATGTCTGACTAATATTTTATTATCTCTTAATTGTTGAAATAATACATTAGCATCATAATCAGGATGTTTCACAAAGATAAAGTTAGAAAAGGAATCTGTCATAGTAAAACCTAATTTCTTAAGTTCTTTCTTTGTGTATTCTCTCGTGTTAATAATCTTTTGGGCATTTTCTTTAATATATTCACTATCTTCAATGCTTGCTTTACCAATAACCTGCGCTAAACTATCAACTGGATAGGAATTAAATGAATTCTTCACATCATATAATTTAGAAATAATTTCTTTATTTCCTAATGCCACACCCAAACGAATACCTGCTAAAGATCTAAATTTAGAAAATGTTTGAATAATTAATAAATTATCATATTTTTTCAGCAAGCCTTTTGCACTTTCACAACCAAAATCTATATAAGCCTCATCAATGACTACAATACTATTATGATTGTGTTTTAATATATCTTCAATAAAGTCAACACTAACCAAATTACCTGTAGGAGCATTAGGATTAGGAAAAATAATACCACAATTAGCTTGATAATAATCTTCTTTCACAATTTCAAAATTATCATTCAAAGGTATTTCTTTATAATCAATGCCATATAATTCACAATATACAGGGTAAAATGAATAAGTAATATCAGGAAATAATAGTGGCTCAGTTCCATTAAAACAAGTTAAAAAAGTTAATGCTAGAACTTCATCAGATCCATTACCTATAAAGATTTGATTATCAACTAATTGATGATAGAGAGCTAATGCATGTTTTAATTCATCAGCATCAGCATTTGGATAGAGATTTAATCTATTACTATTAAAATCATTTATAGCTTGTTTAACTTTCAATCCTGGATTATATGGATTTTCATTGGTATTAAGTTTAATTAGATTATCAATTTTTGGTTGTTCCCCCGCAACATAAGGTTCAACGTTTCTAAGTTTATCCTGCCAGCTCATTTATATTCCCCCTAACATATCATCGATAACTTCATAAAATTTATGAACTGTTTTATAAGCATGTTTTTGTATATCTTTATCAACATGATTAAATGTATAACCATAAGTGGCTTGTTGTAACATTGATATGTCATTATATGAATCACCTATAGCATATGTATCATCATGATAGTTGAGTATTTTTAATAATTCTTTCATACCACTACCTTTAGAACATCCTTTTGGTACAATGTCTACAAAATATGTATTAAAGTAAGCTTCTATATATTCACTATAATGATTCACAACATAGTCATAACATATTTGAGATTCATCAATCTGATGATTATCTTGATTAAAACATATGATTTGATAATGATCAACATTTTGATAAGCCTCTTGATAATTTGTATCAATGGGTGGTTGGCCAATAATCGCATGATCATAAGTTACGCCATCTTTATATGCCAAATTAATATAACCATCACTAAAATATGACCACATATGTTGATAAGTGATTGTATGATTTAAAATATCAATACCTATATTTTTATCAATGACTTTTTCATAAAGTGTTTCTAAATTTTTATTTAAAATATGAGCCCCATTATTTAAAACAAGATAATCAAATGGTAAATCTAACATTTCAATATTAGGTATCATTTCTAGTATATTTCTTTCCGTACATATCGCAATTTGATGACCTTTATCTTGTAGTTGATGTAGTTTTTGTCTATTGATATGAGATAATTGTTGATGTTCATCTATTAATGTACCGTCTAAATCGCTAAATAATAACATAAGCCACCTCCTGCCCCATTATAACAAAAATTGCACATTAATAAAATAATTCTCATAAAGTTTTTTCACTTTACTTAGAAATGTGTATTTGATAATATTTTATTAATAGGAGGACATATAAATGATTAAAGAAGGTATTACAACTATATTTAGAAGGCAAAGGAATATTGATGAGTGATGAGAATTTAGCTAGAACAATTATTGAATATGCGCTTAAGGAATGTGATATTTTTGTTGAGAAGCAATTAGATAAAGATCTTAGAGATATATTTTCTAAAGTACCTTCTCAAAGTATAAGTTTAGAAGCAAAGATTGCAAGATTTGTTCAAAAAGTTGTTATGAAAGTCAAGACAGTTGAAAAATTTTCTCATATCAATGACAATAAATTTATGTATTATATCAATTTAGAAATTATTAACGCAACAAAAGAAAATGGAAAACTAACCTTTAGCACAAGATTAGATGAACTTTTTAATAATCTAATAATTGAAGATATACCTTTACCAAAAGAAGTTATATCCAAAATGATGCAAAGTATTGATAATTTTGATGATAATGAAGCAATAACTAGAGTTTGCAAGTATACTACATTACAACAAAAAAGAGATTTTTAATAAATCTCTTTAGAAATATATTCATCTGCTGTAAAACTATCTTTGACAACTATATAATAACTCGTATCCTGACGATGAATCACATATGAAGAGCTATCTTCATATTCACCCATACCATAATGCCCTAATGTTTCTTTCTTGCTTTCGAATTCTTCTTCTCTTGTTTGAATTTGACTCATCATTGTTTCAACCGTAGTCGTATCACTATGATAGTTTTGAATAATAGTTAATTCATCTTCAGTTAGTAGTAATTCTTCAAATGATGATAGGCCTGTTTTCTTTAAAGTAATGGTTTCATCATTGTAAGTATGTGCTCGATCATAGCTTCTATTTATTTTTAAAGTAAGATTATCATTGATTGTAACTGAATAATTGAGTTCAAAAGCTATATTATAATTATCATAAACTATAATAGAATAAGATTTATCAAATGTATAATCACTCAATGTTTCTTCACAACTCATGATATCACTAACATAACTGCTTGCTTCGTTGTAGGCATTTTGAAAATCAGCTAGGGTGTCATAACTAGCCAGTATATAAGTAGCACTATCATCAGATACATCCTGCAATGAACTCATTTCACTCGTTGAAGAAATAATAGAAGACGTTACATTAAAGGCCTGATAAAACATCATACCAAATAATCCTATAAATATGAGTATCCAAGGCCCATATAATCTTAATTTACTATGTTTATGTTCTGGTTTATAACCACTATCTAAATCTAAACCACAATGAGGACAATATTTTTCTCCACCATTGATTTCTTTGCCACATCTAGGACATTTTTTCATTGTAATGCCTCCTTAAAATAGTCATCCATAAAAGTTTCAAATTCATCCAGGAATTCTTGTTTACGTTGTATTTGTTCTTCTCTATCTTCTATTTCATAATAATCTTCATCTAAATATTGGTATGTTGCTGTAAACTTACCATTTTCAACGACATGAATGGTTGGTGTCCAATCAAAATCAAGTTCTGTATATAGGTTTTCATAAAACTCGACTTCTTCATCACTGGCATCATCTGCTTTAGCAGCATCTCTAAAAGCTTTAATATTAAGATAATAAATACCAGTACCTTCGTGTTCCTCAATATATTCTTCTAAATAAGGATAAAACGTTTGACAATCACCACAATTGGGCCTACCAATATATAATAAAAATCTAACATTTGAATTTAAATTCTGTATTAACTCTTCGTATTCTATTTCAATAATTCCTTCAATTTCTAATGTTGTCGCTGCTTCTGAAGGAGAACACCCTAATAATATAAACAGACTTAATAATAGGCTTATTATTTTTTTCATATAATCTCTTTCTTTAATCCCTTATACATCACATACATATCACTATATGTACCATTTTTTAACAAGAATCCTTTTGGTATTATACCAACTCTAGTAAATCCTAAACTATCATAAATATGTAATGCTTTTTCATTATTTGCAACAACAGCATTATATTGCATTCCTTTAAAACCTAGATTATAAGCATCAATCAATGATTGTTTCACCAATACTTTACCTAAATGTTTTCCTCTACTTTCTTTAAGCATGACATAAGACGCATTAGCAACATGGGAGCATCTCCCAATATTATTAGGATGGATAATATAATAACCTAATAATGTATTATTATCATACATACAAGTGACTTTAGATTGTTGTAATAAGTAATCTTTAAACGAATCAGTATCAAACATATCTAAGCCAGGAAAAGCTATACCATCTTCTAGTACATCATTCCATGCATCTTTCATTAATTCCAGATCGTTATTATTAAAATCTTTAAATTCAATCATTATTATCACCCAAAAGCATTATACCACATAACAAACAAAAAAGAAGAGATAAACTCTTCTAATCTGATAAATCAGCACCATTAGATGCAATAACTTTTTTATACCAATAGAATGAATCTTTACGACTTCTATTTAATGTACCAGTACCATCATCATGTTTATCTACATAGATAAAACCATAACGTTTTCTCATTTCACCAGTACCAGCACTCACCAAATCGATACATCCCCAAGGTGTATAACCCATTAAATCGACATCATCTTCTTCAACAGCTTTAATCATTTCTTTAATATGTTCCCTTAAATATTCAATACGATAAGGATCATGAATAGAACCATCTTCCTCTACTACATCTCTAGCTCCCATACCATTTTCTACAATAAATAAAGGTACTTGATATCTATCATAAAGTTTATTTAATGTTGTACGTAAACCTATTGGTTCAATCTGCCATCCCCAATCAGTAATCTTTAAGTATGGATTTCTACCACCACTAATAACAGAACCTTCAATTTGTTCTGCATTACCACCTTCAATAGAAGAGAAATAATAACTAAAACCAATATAATCAACCTTACCAGCTTTGATAATATCCAAATCTCCTTCTTCCATTTCAGGAGCATGTGCATTCAATCTTTTCCACATAGCAGTACAAGTATTACTATAATAACCTCTTACATGAACATCACCATAATAATAAAGTGATAACATCTTTTCACGCATAGCTATTTGATCTTCAGGAGCACATGTTGCTGCATAAGTTTCAGGAACCAATAACATACATCCAATCTTATTTTCAGGATCAATTTCATGACCTGCAAGGACTGCTTTAGCACTAGCTACAAACATATGATGAGATGCTTGTACGACAGTTTGATTAGCATCTTCACCTTCTGCAAATATCAAAACCTGCTTGATGCCAAGGTCTTTCAATTCTCATAGTAGCGTTGATTTCATTAAATGTCATCCAATATTTCACTTTACCTTTGTATCTTTCAAAACATACTCTTGCATATCTTTCAAAGAAATCAACCAACTTTCTATTTCGCCATGAGCCATATTCTTTAACTAATGTTAATGGTGTTTCATAATGTGATAATGTAACAACAGGTTGAATGTTATATTTCAATAATTCATCAAAAACATTATCGTAGAATTTTAAACCTTCTTCATTTGGTGTTTCTTCATCACCACGTGGGAATATTCTCGTCCAGGCAATAGACATACGGAAACATTTAAAACCCATTTCGGCAAACAAAGCAATATCTTCCTTATAATGATGATAGAAGTCAGTTGCTTCATGACTTGGATACAAAGCCCCTTCCATAATCTCATCATCAATTTGACGCTTGACACCATGTCTGGCACCTCTTTCTACATCAGCAATACTTAAACCTTTGCCTCCTTCTAGATATCCACCTTCATACTGGTTGGCTGCAGTTGCGCCACCACACAAAAAATCATCTCTCATTGTTTTTCCTCCTTATATTTTCTAATCTTATCTGCTAAAAGAGCTTTAACATTTACTTATTTTTTATTATAACATATTAAAGATAAAAAACCTACAAATCCAAACCAAACAACGCATAAACAAAAAGCAATTCTTATTGAATTGCCCAATGGCATGAACTTAAGAAGTACCCTCAAATGAGAGGGTACTTCTTTCTTTA
>JAJQDJ010000195.1 GCA_021202205.1 Erysipelotrichaceae bacterium | reverse complement strand
GAGCAACGATTATTGGTACAGGACGATCTGATTATCCAAATCAAATCAATAATGTTCTAGCATTCCCAGGATTATTTAGAGGTGCTTTAGATGTGAAAGCCAGAAAAATAAGTGAAGGGATGAAACTAGCCGCAGCAAAAGGCTTGGCATCACTTGTCAGTGATGAAGAATTATCATATGATTATATTATTCCAAATGTCTTGGATCCACGAGTATCCAAGGTTGTAGCAAAGGCAGTAGCTGATCAAGCAATTAAGGAAGGACTTGCTAGAATATAAAAACAAGAGATGATTTTTAAAAAATCATCTCTTTTTGATGGTTATACCAATTTTTCTTTCAACTTTAGCAAGCTTCTTTCTAGCCACAGGACGGGCTTTTTCTGCACCAGCAGCTAATACATCATCTAGATAGCTACCTGTTGTAATTTCTTTATAACGTTTTTGAATTTTTTCTAATTCATTTCCTACAACTTCAGCTAAATCTGTTTTAAATACACCATAGCCACAACCTTCATATTGGTTTTCAATATCATCAATACTTCTACCTGAAATAATAGAATAAATCTCCAATAAATTAGAAATACCAGGTTTATTGATAGGATCATAATGAATATGGCTATCACTATCAGTAACAGCAGATTTAATCTTTTTCTTAGAAACATTAATATCATCTAAGATATAGATAGTTCCCTTATTAGTCTCTTCTGATTTAGACATCTTCTTTGTGGGATTTTGCAAATCCATGATTCTACCTCCTACCTTTGCTACTAAAGGTTCAGGTATTTTAAACGTTTCACTATAACGTTTATTAAATCTTTCAGCTATATCTCTGCATAATTCCACATGTTGTTTTTGGTCTTCACCAACAGGTACATAATCAGGATCATATAATAAGATATCAGCATTCATTAATGAAGGGTAATTAAAAATACCCGCTCCAATACTTTCATCTTTTCCTAATTTAGATGCTTTATCTTTATATTGTGTCATTCTTGATAGTTCGCCCATAGATACCATGCATCCTAAATACCAGCCGAGCTGTGCATGTTCATACACATCTGATTGTAAGAATAATGTTACTTTTTCAGGATTTAATCCTGCTGCAATATACAAAGCGATTAAATCTCTTGTATTTTGTCTCAATTCTTTTGGTTCTTGATAAATTGTCATAGAATGTAAATTTGCAATAAAGATAAACATTTCATATTCATCCTGATAGGAAACAAAAGGTTTAATTGCACCAATATAATTTCCTAAAGTAACTCTTCCTGTAGGCTTAATGCCACTTAACATTCTCTTCATAATTTTCCTCCTCATAATAAAAAAAGCCCTTTAACAAAGGACGACTAAGCGCGGTACCACCTTAATTTATACTTACGTATACACTCTTATCTTAACGCGATTAACGATAAATGACTGATGCCATCTATAACTCCAGAATCCCAATTTCGTTTATATTCATGACTTGTTTGCACCAACCACAAGCTCTCTTAAACATTTTTATAAATTACTTCATTCCTTCTTTGTTTTCATTATTATAAAGAGCTTTTTTGTAAAAATCAATAACTTTATAAAAAAGAAATGCAACAGAATATCGAAGTATATATATTACAACATTACGTTATCAAAGATAATCATTGTATTGGTGAGAAATACTGGTAATATGAAGTGAAGTTTTGTTAAAAAGTACTTGTTTTTATAGAACAATTTGGCTATAATTGAGACGTTAAAACTGTGAAGAGGATTAGTACATAAGAAGGATGTCTTAGAGAGGAAAACGTATCCTGAAAGTTTTCTGGCATAATACTTATCGAATTCACCTTGGAGTGCGACCAATCATCGCCGTATGCATCGCGTTAAGAGCTTAAAGGGCACATATTCATGTGAATAAGGATGGTACCGCGATAACATCGTTCCTTTATGGAACGTTTTTTATTTTATAAGGAGGATTTATGGACGAACTATTACAAATTAAAGAAGAAGCTTTATCTAAGATTGATAGTTGTACAACACTTAAAGAACTTAATGATTTAAGAGTCTTTTATTTAGGGAAAAAAGGACCTATGCAAGCAGCTATGAAATCTATGAAAAATATGCCTAAAGAAGAAAGAGCAGCATTTGGGCAAGTATCTAATAAGGTTAAACAGGAAATAACACAAGCTGTTGAAGCTAAAAAAGTTCAATTGGAAGAAGAAGCTATTATTAATAAAATCAAAAACGAAACAATTGATATTACTTTACCAAGTCAAAAACTACCTGTAGGAACCATTCATCCATTAACTATGGTTAAGGAACAATTAGAAGATTTATTTGTGGGGATGGGATATACTGTGGCTGAAGGGCCCGAAGTTGAAACAGATCATTTTAACTTTGAACTTATGAATATACCTAAAGATCATCCTGCTAGAGATATGCAAGATACATTCTACATTGATGAAAATTTACTTATGAGAACACATACATCACCAGTTCAAGCTCATGTTTTATTGGCTGCTAAAGGAGAAGGGCCTATTAAGGTTATTTGTCCTGGTAAAACATATCGTCGTGATGATGATGATGCAACGCATTCTCATCAATTCTCACAATGTGAAGGATTGGTTATTGGAAAGAATGTTACAATGGCTGATTTGACAGGAACATTGGAATTGTTCGCAAAAAAAATGTTTGGTGAAAAACGTGAAATACGTTTAAGACCATCTTATTTCCCTTTTACAGAACCTAGTGTAGAAGTTGATATTTCTTGCTTTAATTGTGATGGTAAGGGATGTGCTATGTGTAAAGGTACTGGTTGGATTGAAGTGTTAGGTGCTGGTATGGTTAATCCTAGAGTATTAGAAATGTGTGGTTTTGATAGTGAAGAATATCAAGGTTTTGCTTTTGGTATCGGATTAGAAAGAGTTGCCATGTTGAAGTATGGTATTGATAATATTAGAGATTTCTACAGTGATGATTTAAGATTCTTGAATCAATTCGCTAGAAAGGATTAGTTATGAAAGTAAGTTTAAAATTATTAAATGAATATGTTAAGGTTGATGATTATAAACCTCAGGAAATTGCTGATAAACTCACCTATATAGGTCATGAAGTAGAAGGTATGGACGTATTTGCTCATGGTGATAAGCTTGTGATTGGTGAAGTGATAGAATGTGTTGCTCATCCTGATAGTGACCATTTAAAAGTGTGTCAGGTGAATATAGGAAATCAAGTCAATCAAATTATTTGTGGCGCTCCTAATATTGCCAAGGGCCAAAAGGTTATTGTAGCAATGCCAGGTTGTGAACTTGCTCAAGGTCAAAAGATTAATTTTGGTAAGATTAGAGGTCAATTATCTGATGGTATGATTTGTTCAATTGCTGAATTGGGCATAGATCAAAGATTATTGAGGCCTAAAGATAAAGATGGCACACATGAATTACCATTAGATGCACCAGTTGGTGAAGAAGCTTTAAAATATTTGGGTTATGATGATACGGTATTAGATATTGGCTTAACACCAAATCGTGCTGACTGTATGTCTTTGATTTCCCTTGCTTATGAAGTTGGTGCATTACTTAATCGTGAAGTAAAGATACCTGAAATTAAGGAAATGGATGAATTAGAAAGTGATATTAAGGTTATTGTAGAAACTGATAAATGTCCTTTCTTTGGTGCAAAGTTAGTAAAAGGTGTGAATACTAAAGAATCACCTGAATGGTTAAGAACTTATTTAATGGCTAGTGGAGTGAAACCTATTAACAATGTTGTCGATATTTCTAACTTTGTTATGATTGAAACTGGTCAACCTATTCATATGTATGATTATGATAAATTAAAGAAAAAAGAGTTTGTAATTAAAACAGGATTTAATGAAAAAGCTGTGTTATTAGATGATAATGAATATCAATTATTACCTGAAGATATTATTGTATCTACTGACGATGGTATTGGTTGCGTTGCTGGCGTTATGGGTGGTAATGATACTAAGATTGATGATGATACAGTCAATATTGTTATTGAAGCTGCAACCTTCGATGGTGCATCTTTAAGAAATACAGCAAGACGTTTGAATTTATTGACGGATGCTTCTCAGCATTATATTAAAGGAGCTATTGATACTGCCAATACTTATCGTGTATTGAATCGTTGTGCATCTTTATTAAAAGACTTAGCTGATGCTAAAGAAATTTATCAAAGCGTATCAACACCATATGTTGCCAAAGAACGTGTTATTACTTGTTCGACAGCTAAAGTGAATCATTTATTAGGGACAAACATTTCTACTGAAGAAATTGCTGATATATATACAAGATTACACTTTACTTATACATTAAAAGATGACATCTTCAATGTTACAGTCCCTACTTATCGTAATGATATGACTATTCCAGCAGATTTAATTGAAGAAGTAGCTAGAATGTATGGTTATAATGAAATTCCAGCGACATTACCAGAAATGGAAACAACTCAAGGTGCTCTTACAGATGTTCAATCTAAATCACGATTCTTAAAACATCTTTTATCAGATTTAGGGTTACATGAAACTATTACATATACTCTAACATCATCTGCTAAAGTTGAAGATTTCAATCTCTTCCATAAAAATGAAGCTATTCAATTGTTATCACCATTAAGTGAAGAAAGAAGTGTCACTAGAAAATCATTGATTCCTTCATTATTAGAAGTCATTAATTACAATAATTCACATGCTATTAAAGATGTTAATATATTTGAAATATCTAATACCTATTCAAAAGATACGGAACTTACTTCATTAGCAATTGCATGCTCTGGTCTATATCAATCAGTTCCATGGAAACAAATCCATACAAAAGCTGACTTTTATTTGATTAAAGGTTTTGTAGATACAATCTTTAAGAAATTGAATATTGAAGAATCACGATATACTCTTAAACGTGTAGAAGAAGATAATCGCTATTTTCATCCAGGTAGAAGTGGTTATATTATGATGGGTAAGAACATTGTAGGCGTTATTGGTGAAATTCACCCATTAATGGCTAAAAAATATGATATTAAAGATGCATATGTAGCAGAATTGAACTTATCAGTCTTATTAAGCTTAAAGACTAGAAAACTTCAATTTACATCCATTCCTCAATATCCATCTATCACAAGAGATATTGCTTTGGTTATTGATAAAGATATCCCTACGTATGATGTTGTAAAATCTATTCAAAAAGTAAGCAAACGCATGATTAGTCAAACAGAAATCTTTGATGTTTATGAAGGGGAACATGTTGAAGAAGGTAAAAAGTCAGTGGCCATATCATTAACATTCCAGGATCCTTCTAAGACATTGGAAGATGCTAGTGTTAATAAATTAATGGAAGATATCTTACAAGTTGTTGAAAAACAGTATGGTGCTCATTTAAGAGCTTAATAGTCCTCGTTGAGGACTATTTTTTTGGTTAGTATAAAAATTGTAATTATAAACATAGAAAAATGTTTTTAAATGAAAACATTTTTCTTTAATACTCGTTTTTTACGAATGATTTTTTGTTTTAAAATGATATTTGGTGAAAAAATTCTATTATTTTGAAAATATATTGTTTTTATGGGAATATATTGGTATAACTAAGAAGTCGCTTGTGTTGTGCAAATTGTTTGCACAAGAGTATAATTAATAATTATGGAGGTTATTATGGAGAATTCAAAGAAGATGAAGTGGTACACACTTGCATTCATGGCATTTTCAACTGTATGGGGATTTGGAAATGTATTAAATGGCTTTGTCTACTTTAATGGTATTCAGGTTATTTTCAGTTGGGTGTTTATGTTTGCATTGTATTTTGTACCATATGCTTTAATGGTAGGGGAATTAGGCTCTGCTTTTAAAGATTTAGGCGGTGGTGTCAGTTCATGGATCAATGAAACAATGGGTCCAAAGATTGCTTATTATGCTGGTTGGACATATTGGGGATGTCATATTACTTACATTGCTTCTAAAAGTAGTGGAGGCTTAAAAGCTTTAAGTTAGGCAGTATTTAGAAATGCTGAAACGTATGATACATTCCCAACATTAGCTGTACAGCTTGTAACATTAGCTATATTGCTGATATTCTGCTGGGTTGCAAGTCAAGGTATGAATCCATTAAAGAGTTTAGCTACAGCAGCTGGATCAAGTATGTTTGTTATGTCAATTTTATTTATCTTGATGATGTTTGCTGCACCAGTTATTAATCCTAATGGTGGTTATGTTTCAATGGACTTTAGTTTAAAGAATATTGTACCGCAATTTAATGTGAACTATTTTACATCACTATCGATTCTCGTTTTTGCTGTAGGTGGTTGTGAAAAGATTTCGCCATATGTTAATAAAATTGAAAATCCATCAAAGGGATTCCCTAAAGGTATGATTGCGTTAGCTATCATGGTTATGGGTTGTGCCATTTTGGGTACTGTAGCTATGGGTATGATGTATGATCCAGAAGTGATTAATGCAAACTTTAATTCTTATGTATCAAATGGTGCTTATTGGGCATTCCAGAAATTGGGTGAATATTATCATGTTGGAGATTTATTTTTAGTTATTTATGCATTATGTAATATGGTTGGTCAATTATCAACATTGGTTATCAGTATTGATGCACCACTTAGAATGTTATTGGATAATAAAGAAACACAACAATTTATTCCTAAAGCATTATTAAAGCAAAATAAACATGGTGCATATGTTAATGGTATCAAATTGGTAGCTGTATTATCAGGTGCTATTATTTTAGTACAATCTGTTGTTCCTGGAGCTGCTTCAGTATTAACACAATTAACAAAATTTAATTCTGTATGTATGCCACTTCGTTATTTATGGGTATTTGTTGCTTATATTGCATTAAGAAAGCAATTTGATAAATTCCCTGCTGAATATCGTTTTGTAAAAGATCAAGGATTAGCTATGTTCTTCGGTGGCTGGTGTTTTGTTGTAACATTAGTTTGCTGTATCATGGGTATGTATTCTACTGATACATTTACAATGGCATTAAATATTATAACTCCAATTGTTTTAACGGCTTCCCGAATTGCAAGCAGAAAGTGGAATTAAGATAAAAAAATTTAATTTTTATAGA
>JAJQDJ010000143.1 GCA_021202205.1 Erysipelotrichaceae bacterium | reverse complement strand
CACAAATTTTTAGTATAGGGATAAGGGGTAATTTCGAATTTGGAGGGCAGCCTATGCTGCCCTCCAAATCAGCCCTCCCTTAATTCCACTTTCTGCTTGCAATTCGGGATTTTTTTACAAAAAGTCAAATAGCACTGTTAAACAGTACTATTTTCTCTTAGACCAATTCATAAATATTTTTCTAAATATAAAGCAATACCATCACTTTCATTATCTAAACATACATCATCTGCTATCTTCTTAACACTATCAAAGGAATTTTCCATTGCCACACCTAAACCTGCTGTTTCAAGCATTTCTATATCATTTTCACCATTACCAAAAGCTATGGTATCGATTAATGATATATCCTTTATTTGTGCATAATGTCTTAAAGCACTTCCCTTATGTATATTCAAAGGATTAACCTCAACCCAATCATAATCAACACGACAATAATCAAACTCTGTTTCATCTATTTGATTAAGCATATCTTCTATAATTGATGGTGTTTGCATCAATGCTATTTTTCTTAGATCTGAAAACTCATGTAGGGGTATCTCATCAATGGATTCAATACAATACATTGGCATACCCACAAAATGCTGAGTTAAAATGTTTGTGTGGGCAACTTCTACAATATATAAAGCATCTCTAAAAAAGAAAACCATATCCATATGAAATTTAACAGCTGTCTTATATACTTTTAAGGCATCATTTTTATTAAGCTTGTCCTCTTTATATAATAATTGACCTTGATAATCATATATTTCTAATCCATTTAAACAAATATAACCACTCACAGGATAAAGATGAATATTCAATAAATCTCCAAAACTCTGCAACGATGCTATATCTCTACCACTCGCTAAAACAACACCAATACCTTTATCTTGCATTTGCATAAGAATATCATGAGTATAAGATTTAATATTAAGATTATTATCTAATAATGTACCATCCATATCCAATGCAATCAGTTTAATAGTTCTCATTATTTTTTAAAACATCCTTTATCTTTAACAATACACCTTGTTCATCATTGGATTGTATCACTTCATAGGCTATATTCTTTATTGAATCAACAGCATTAGCCATAGCACATCCATATTTAACTTGTTGTAACATTTCATAATCATTCATTTGATCACCAAAGGCCATACATTCATCTTTATTAATGTCATAAATCATTTGCAAAAATTGGATACCCAAACCTTTATGAGCATCTTTGTTTTGAATATCAACCCATTCATTTTCTGATGTCACTATACGTAACTCTAAAGGAAATTGATCTTTAATTTGATCAAATACTTCATAAGCTCTTTGCTCATGATCATAAACAGCTATTTTTAATAATATCATCATTCACTTCATCAAAAGAATTAACAAAAGAATAATTACAATAATATTTCTTAATCTCATTTCTTAAATCAAAATGATCTTTTAAAATATAGGCACCTTTTTTACCACACACAACCAAAACAATACGCTTGTTATTTTCTAATACATTTCTAACAAGCATAACATGCTCAGGCTTAATAATATTACTATAAAGCTCTGTTGCTCCTTCAGCAATATAACCACCATTTTCTGTCACAAAATACATATGTTCACTTAAAGGTATAAATTTTTGATACAAACGATAATATTGATTACCACTCGCTATCACAAATTTTATATTTTGTTTCTTCATTTCATAAAAAATATCAACGAATTCCTTATCAAACTGTTTATCTGAATTTAAAAATGTTCCATCCATATCAGTTGCAATTAACTTTATCATGATAATCTCCTATAACTCATTGAGCATTTGCATTGGATTGTCTGCGGCCTTAACTTTTCCAAATGCTTTCTCTATTATACCTTCTTCATTAATAAGATATGTCGTTCTTACAACACCCATTGACTTTTTACCATACATAGTTTTTTCTTTCCAAACATCATAAGCTTGTATAGCTACCAAATCTGGATCAGAAACCAATGTAAAAGGCAAGCTGTATTTTTCTTCAAATCTTTTGTGAGATTTATCAGAATCCTTACTAACGCCAATAACTTCTGCACCTTTTTCTAAAAAATGTGGATAATTTTCAGCAAATCCACAAGCTTGCTTTGTGCATCCTGGTGTGTTATCTCGAGGATAAAAATATAACACGACCTTCTTTCCTAAATACTGACTTAAAGTAACAGTTTCACCGTTTTGATTGAGTAATTCAAAATCTCGTGCTTTCATACCAACTTCTAACATCTTATTCACTCCCATATTGTTCTTTATATTCCTGACATAATGCTTCTACATCTGTCGATTGACAACTATATTCTATATCATGCTCTAAACACCATTCAACTGCTTTCTTCAAAAATTCATTCTTTTTAAACAAACGATAATCACGAGTAATCCCTAATAGTTTCATTTCATTTTTTAAACTTTTTATTTGAATACGTTTGTTAAGCATTCCAATAAGCGTATGACGCAAATCTTTATCCTCTAAAGATTCAGCAAAGTCTTCCATAATATACCATTCATCTAATTCATACTGATCAGGCAGCATCACATAATCATTGTTTTTCTCTATTTCTTCAATTACATTTTCATCATCACTATTCAATCTTATTTTATCCGAAACAGCAACTATTTCACCTGTCTTTGTATTAAGAAATTGATTCCAATCTGCTTTTGTCTTTTCAAATGCAGCTGCTATATCTTCAATATCAATCATAAAATCCTCCCTAAAATAATTTTAGCTGATAAACTCCTGAAACTATTTTTAAGTCATTATTTTCAAGTTTTAAAAAATAATCAATTTTTTGATTATCTCTTAACCATCGATCCATTTGTGTTTCTGTAATCATCAAAGGCATGCGATGATGAATTGGTTTCATCACTTCATTGGCCTGTGTCGTCATAATTGAAACTTCATTGTTTATATTATATATACCCGCTAGTAAAAGCGTTTTTTGACTTTTTGACTCGAACGCAAAAGTATGTTTGTTTTCATCCTTTTCATAAAATCCTTGAGCTGGTATGAGACATCTTCGATAAATAATGTCATTATGAAATAATTTCATTTCTTTAACAGTTTCACTTCTTGTATTAATAACCTTCTTATTATATATCGAATAACCCCATGGCATCATCTTACAAATACGTTGATTATTTTGTATAAGAATGATTGGAATATTTTGTACTGGTCGATAATCACAATTCAAATTCTTACTAAAATTGACATCAACATGTGTATCAATAAAAATTATAGGTATCCTGACTATAATAATATTTACCACACATTTCTCTCATCTCCATGCTTATTATACTCAAATTCTTGGCTATATCAAAGTTATTTTTATCTTATCATTATGATACGATTATGTTAAGATGCTTATAAAGATGTGATGATAATGGCCATAACTTACAGCAAGAATTTTTTTGAAAAATATGCAGCCTATACACTTATTGATGTTTTTCATATCAAAGAAGATGATATCATCTTATCTGATTGTCCTGATTTGCGTATTCCTTCGCTAGATTATGGTATTGAAGTTACACAAGCTTTAACCAAAGAAGAAGCTATAGCCGATAAGAAAAAACAACTGTATGCATCTTTAGATATGACTCCATTTGATCATAGTCATGATGATATCAACTTTGTTATCAAAAAGATTGATAGTGCTATTAAACGAAAAATAACAAAATCAAAACATTATCAATCTTATAAACATAACGGTTTGTATATCTTTTCTCATTGTCACAATATACAACAAGAGGTTATATTAAAATATTTGCTTTCATTATCATATGATTCAATCTTTTATCATTTTATCATGATTAATTGTGTCACTCATCTTTATATTTTTGATTATGTTCATCAAAACTTAACGTCTTATCATTATGATAAAAATAATCTTATAAAAATGAACATACAATCATTAGTTTATGACTCAACATGTTCAAAGAAACGTAGACAAATTATTTTAGAGGAGGATGAAAAATGAATGAAGTTTATGATTATTTAAAGAAGTGTGGTACTTATTATTTAGCTACTGTGGAAGACGATCAACCTAGAGTAAGACCTTTTGGTACAGTTTGTATATTTGAAGAAAAATTGTATATTCAAACAGGCAAATCAAAAGATGTTGCTAAACAAATAGAAAAATCTCCTAAAGTTGAGATTTGTGCTTGTGATGGTCCTACTTGGATAAGATTAGCTGGTACATTGGTTGAAGATAATCGTATAGCTGCTCAAGAAGCCATGTTAGATGATTATCCATCATTGAAGAATATGTATCAAGCTGGTGATGGTAATACTGTTGTTTATTATTTTAAAGATGCTACTGCAACAATCGCATCATTTACTGACGAACCAAAAGTATATAAGTTCTAAAAGCCATTAATCTGGCTTTTTTATTTGGAAAAATGTTAGAGTATATCCTAATACCTTCTTCATTTTATCACACATATCACGAAAGGCATATTGGTATTCTAAAGAATCTGTATAACATGATATATCATGTCCCATCATATAATCAATAATTTCTCTAAAACTTAACTTCACAAAACTAAAATCATCCCATAAATAGTGAACACTTTTAAAACGTTCAATCTCATCATAATACATTACATTTTTTCAACATTTTTATTTCTGGTCATTAAGAAGACATAAAAACGCTGATATCATATCAACGTAGTGTTTAATATTTGTGTTTATTCTTTCTACAAAATATAACCCCTTACTTATATATACGCTCGAAAGTTTCAGTTTTTCTTTTTTTCAAAAAATTAATTTTTTCATTCATACCATTAACAACATATTTAATAAGATTTACAAAAATTATTAAAAGCATTATAAAAGCCAGCATTCTACTGGCTTATCATACATTTATCTAAATATTATCGTTTTCAATCTTATTTTTCTTATTACCTTTATAACAAACAGACCAATCAGGAATACCACCAGGATTTCCATCTAATGATTCATCTCTTTCTAACTGTTTTAATTTTTCTTCACTTAAAATATCTTCCAAGCGTTGAATTTCTTCACCAGCATAAATATGATAAACTTTGCCTGTAACTTCATCATACATTTTCATTTAAGAAGCCTCCTTTTAAAATAAAATCATATAAATCTCTGTCCTTAGTATACAATAACTTCGGGTTAATTACAAACGTTTCAAAACCAACACTTAAATATTCCTCTAAATTATAATATGTTAGTTGCATATTATTACTATAATAATCTTTTTCTAAAATATATGTTCTTCCCTGATATTCTCTTATAAATTTTTCAGATTCTACATAAATATACGTATCATTATTAATAAATTTCGATGTTATATTCTTAAAATTATTCACCACATCCTGCATTAACACTTCTAATTCATTATTTCTATAAAGATTATTAATATCCACAAACATATGTCCCATTTCATGGGCAACCATACCCTCGGTTGATTGTGATATATCGATATTAATTGTTTTATTTTTACCACTATAATATGTATCATGTAAAGAGTTTACTATCTTTATTTCATTGTCAATCAAAAACTGCAAATGATTCATTAATATCATTTTAAAATCTCTTTTAACAATATCTCTAACTTCGTCGTCAATGCTTAATTTACTCATAATCTCTTCGACAGCAACATCACTATTAAATACTCTTTTTGGTTGCTATGCGAATGTGAAAGCAATTATATCATCATATAATCCTGATTGATGCTATAAATACTTTTCTCTCAGCTCTTCACTTTCATCGTACTTCACATAATAATACGTTTTCTCCTGTTTGATCCAACAACTCATTTATATCTTTCCTTCCGTATAAAATAAAAAGAAGCAACCACTTTGTGATTACTTCTATTAGGAGTATATAAAAATACCCCTTTACTTATATATACGCTCGAAAGTCCCCGTTTTTCTTTTTAATTTTTCAAAAAAAATTAAATTTTTTTATCATTCGCACTATTAACAACACAGTCAATAAGATTTACAAAAATTATTTAAAATATCCTCTAGCTAAATATTATCATTATCTATCTTGTTTTGTTTCTTCCCTTTATAATGTTTAGACCAATCAGGAATACCTCCAGGAAATCCATCTAATGCTTCATCTCTTTTTAACTGCTTAAATTCTTCCTCGCTTAAAATATCTTCCAAATGTAAAATTTCTTCACCAGCATAAATATGATAAACTTCACCTGTAACTTCATCATACATTTTCATTCAACAATCCTCCTCTTGCTATAAACTCATATAATTCTTTATCTTTATTATATAATAACATAGGGTTAATTACAAATGTTGCAAACCCAACACTTATATATTCCTCAAGATCAGAAAAAACTAATTGTATATGTTTCCCATAATAATCTTTTTCTAAAATATATGTTCTTCCTTGATATTTTCTTATGAATTTTTCTGATTCAACATACATATAAGAATCATTATTTATAATTTTCGATGTTATATTTTTTACATTATTGACTATATTTTGCATTAACACTTTTAATTCATTATTTCTATAAAGATTATTAATATCTACAAAAGCATGTCCTAATTCATGTGCTACAATTCCTTCACCTGATTGTAACACATCAATATATATTGTCTTAAATTGACCACTATAAAATGTCTCACATGATGACTTAACAATCTTAATATCATTATCAATTAAAAACTGCAAATGATCTAAAGGTATTATTTTAAAATCTCTTTTAATAATATCTTTTACTTCATCTTCAATACTTAACTGTAACATCATTTGTTCAACAACATAATCAGAGTTAAAAACTCTTTTTGGTTGTTGGACAAAATCAAATGCTACAATCTCATCATAAACATTCAATTTATAATGAGACACCTTATATGCATATTCTTCCCTTATTACATCACTTTCATCATACATGACATAATAATACACATAATCCCTCTTAATCCATCTACTCATTTTGATTTTCCTTTCGTATAAAATAAAAAGAAGCAACCACTTTGTGATTACTTCTGTTAGGAGTATATAAAAATACCCCTTACTTATATATACGCTCGAAAAGTCTCAAATTTCTTTATTAAAATGAAATTTTTTTAAATAACTCAAGTTTCGCACTTCAAAAATGGCATCATTAATATAAAAACATGG
>JAJQDJ010000091.1 GCA_021202205.1 Erysipelotrichaceae bacterium | reverse complement strand
ATTTATTTAAAAATCTTTTAAATTTCTTCTTGACATTTTACCAGACGACTAAAATAAATCTAATATCCTTCTTATAATCCAAGAAAATAGATTCAATATCTTTAATATTACATCCTTACTAAATTCTATAAACAAGCCAATAACAGGTATACTTGAATAATCAATAGTCACGAATAATACTGCTACAGCAATGATAACCAATATTACTACAATACCTATAACCTGATAGTATATATCAGATTGTTCATATTCAATTTGTGTATTTCTAATTTTATCTTTTAATGATTCCATCATATATACAAATCACTTCTATCCGTGATCTTCTCACTTTCTTCTTTGATTCTACCAAACATTGTCTTAGAAACAACCGTTTTGCTGGCATCTAAACATCCCAGTCGCGCTAACGTCCATAAAAATGGTAATTCAACCATAGATGGCTGGGGTGTTCTATCTGCTAAAATATTACTATGAACATCAAAACCATACGAAGCTACGCCAAACATACTAAAACCTTCGAAAACATCTTCAATACTTGGCTCTAAACTCGTCATTTGTTTTAAGAATTGGCGAGTTTGATGAATATAATAATCCGCTTTACTTTTATCAAATGCTCCATCTTCATTGATATATTCATCTATAACATTTACAGATGGTTGAAACAATGAAGGATAATCGTCTTTCAATAAATCACATTGGGTTAATATGATACATGCTGGTAGCTTTTCTATGTAAAGATGATCTAATGTTTTGATTAAATGAGACAATTGATCAAAACCACTTTCCTGATAAGCTTCTTCTTTATAATTATGATATTTTGAATTAATCATGGAAGGCTCAACGCAACACCAAAGCATATCAGAACTTCTTAGTATTTTTCTTTTTTCTATGACAAAATCAATACTTTCATCGTTATCATTATTATATATTTCACCTGGCATATCGACAAAAACAAAATTAAATACTTTATTTCTGATTTGTAATTCTATATATAATAAAGGTATATGAGACGTATTTTCAACCTCTGTTTTTGCGATAACTTGTCCTTGTTCATAATCTTTAAGTATATCATTATAAAATTGCATTAAATTTTTTTGGTTTCTTTTATTTTTTACTATAGAAATCACACCATGATGAGCCATCAATTGATAAATAAGTGAAGCCAGATACGCTGTTTTACCTACACGAGATAATCCAGCAAGACCAATCACAAATTCATGATGATAGCCCGATTGCGAATCAAACATTTCACCACAACTCGGACAAATACGTTCATATTCTTCAAAAAATTTATCACCGATACAATAACGAATACCAATAGGTATAATGTTCGATAAATCATCTTTATCAAAAATAAACTGGATAGGAACACTTACAACAATTATATTAGGATCACTTAAGCTTAAAGCACGAATAAGCATTTCAATATGTTCCATTTTTTCTTCGGTAGTGCCATGTTGTCGTGTCAATTTTTCATAAATAGTATTATAAATCATTGTATGACAATCACTGTTTTTAATTTCATCAAAAGTAATAGGTTTCATTATATATTCTAATTGTAGAATAATATCTTTTACAGTTAGATTTAATGGTACAAACTTATCTTTTTGCATATCAAAATGTAATTCTTGACAAATATCTCTTAATGTATAATAAAACTTTAAATCTAAATTCATAAGATGCATGCTAATATCATCATTTTTTAATATCATAGCTTTCCTAAATATATGACTAAAATTAAATCCTACCAAATCTGCACTTGTATCTTCCCCACACTTGGTACAATGCATTCTATTGTATTTAATTTGTTTTGTATCCATGGTTTCACCTACTTACATTTATAACCTATATTTTACCATATTTTGCAATCTTTCTGAATATAATTTCATTATAATGATTATACTAGGAATTCTTTATGAACAAATCATCTATAATAGAAAGAAAATATAGAATAATACGACTATACTATAGTATAAAATATCCAATAAATCCTTAATAATTCCTTAATATTTAAAAAATCGTTAGATATCACTAACGATTCCTTATTTATTTTTCTTCTTTTTCATCAAAACTAATCCAACAAAAGCAACAACAGCAATACCTCCAATAACAATATACATTGTTATATCACTATCATCACCAGTTTCTACTACTTTTACCTTTGATGTTTCTGTTACGTTTGTAGTTTTCTTTTCTGATGTACTTAATTTTTCTCTTGCTGCTATAAAAGCATGAGTATTCGTATTTTTTAAGGCAAATAGTGTTCCTGAATCATTGACAAAGTATAACACTCCATCACTATCTACAACAACATTATTAACATTGTATTGTTGATAAGCACTATCAGGTGTATATAATGTATTAACATCAATACTTGTATTACCTTGATAATCTTCTATGTAATAAATACCTCCTGGATATGTATTACATGTAAAATAGACAATAACACTGCTTAGATTATCATCATTGGCATATGCAGTTGTAAGTAAAGGTTGTGATTGAACATTAGCAACTGTATCTGCTACAGCAGCAACTTCCATACTAGAAGAATCGATAACTGCTATAAAACCTGTACCATAAAAATCACTGCTATCTTTGAGTCCTCCTACATAAATACGGCCATTATATAATGTTGGAGTAGATGTACTATAGCCATCTTCATAAATTTGAACCTGATCAACAACTTTAAAATCTGAAATAGATATCTTATATAATGTTGAACTACGGCTCATAATATACATATAGTTATCATCATATGCCATACCACTTCTAACCCCAGCGCTATCCAAGGATAATGTAGAAACAACTTTATCATCAGTTAAAGAATGACAAACCAATACACCATCATCCCCTACAAAATACAATTGATTATTAATCACAATAGCTTGATTGCTATAATAACCCGTTCTTGAAGTAGTTGAAGTATAAGTCCATGTGAGTGCTTTTGTTTCTTTGCCTGTTGATGTGTCTTCATCTTTCACATTTATTGCAAAAAATATACCATTATCTGAACCATTAACTGTACCAGCATAGAGATAGCCATTATAGTATGTCAACTTTGAAGTCACAGCATTACCAGCGCTTTCACTTATCCATAAAGATGCCAGATTATTAGCATTGATCGCTTGAATTGTGCCATTAGATAAAGGCACAAATATCATACCATCACCATAAATAATATCAACACTATAATATAGTGATCCTGACAAATTAGCTTTGGATTCAATAGATCCATCTGATTTATTAAGTTTCACTAATTGATTAGAATCATTTACTACATAAACATTATCTTCTACAATAATAGGCGAAGATTTATAGTTACTTGAATCAAGCCATTTTAAACTTGTATCACTACTTGAAATTGGTGTACTTGTTGAAGTGATAGCTTGATTGTAGTTACTATTCAACCATGAACCATTACTTGTTGATAACGTGCCAGCATCGTAACTACTTGTATCAGGTAATACTTTTACGAGATATTGAACTGTTTTTGTACAACCATCACTATATTGGTAAAAAGTTGCGGTTAATAATACATATGTTTCATCGCTTAAACCACTATTGTTGACAATGCCATCACTACTCAAAACACTTTCATTCCTGCTGCTCCAACTAATAGAACAATTGTAATCCGTTGTATAAGTTGGAAGAGCAATATTATCAGTTGTTTCATCAACAACTTCAATAGATGCTATAGAAGATTCCAATGCCGAAGTATCCATAGTATCTCCTGTTACAATCACAGTTGCGAACGCTCTAGACAGGTATTCACCTGTTAAAGATTGAGCAGTTATATAATATGTTCCTTCTTCATTAAAAGTGATTGTTGTTTGACCATTTTCATCAGTGATAGATTGTAATGCAATTTCTTCTCCTGTTGGACTAGTTTTATAATATATTTGAGCATAAGCACAGGCTAAATCAACAGTATTCCAGTTTTCATCATAACCTTGTTCAACAAGTTCTAATTCTAAATTTGTACCCGTCGTCGTCATATAACTATCATTTGTGAAATAAGTATAATTGTTTCCTTCTTCATAAGGATAATAAACAACTTTAGAGCCGTCAACAACACTATAACTTGTATTATCATCAATTGCATACATCCAACCTGTACCATAATAGCCACAAATACTTGTCACATAAGAACCTGTAGAGACTTCTACTTCTTCATTGTAATATAATGTTTCAGTTGCCCCTTCAACTCTTAATGAAACAGTAATAGTATCATCTGTTGCAAATACGCTAACGCTAAACAATGAAAACATCATTGATAACGTTACAAAAAATGTAAGTAACTTTTTCAATTTTTTCATACTTTCCTCCCTAAAATTCATATTTTATCTTTACTCTCTCTAATTTTCTTATCATAGCAGGTGTTAATATGATTAAAAATAGTACATTAGATACACAATAAATAAACGTTGTAGGCAATGATGATATGATCATCACAATATATCGACTTATCAAAAATATTGCATCAACAGATAATACACCCCATATATCCATCAACAATGAATAAAATATTCCTGATAATATTCCTATCACTATTAAAAATATCTTATTTTGTTTATAACGACTATCACTAAAGCACCCTGCTATAAAACCAATCAATGCGAGACTTAACATCTGATAAGGAGTCCAAGGCCCTTGCCCAAAAAATATGTTCGATACAACCGCACTCAATGAACCACAAAGAAATCCAAACTCCCTGCCAAATGCTAATCCTGCAATAATAATAAGTGCGGCCATAGGCTTAAAACTCGGCGTCAAAATGAATAACACTCTTGAACTCACGCACAAAGCAATATAAACAGCTAATATAACTATTTCTCTTGCTCGTGGTTTTCTATGTTCATATCTAAAGTAAAATGGTAAAGTTGATAATATAATTAATAAAAAAATCAATAAATTCAATTGTTTGTAATAATAGAATACATAAGTTAATAATGATAAAATAATCATGATTATAATACTTATCCAAGTCATAGCACCACATCCTTTAATGATATAGTCAAATGACTATTTCTAGTGAGTTTAGCTAATTGAGTCGTATAAAAATAATGGTTACTAAAGAAATCATATGGTCTTAATATTTCAGATAATTGATGATGAAATAACATTGATAACATAGTAGCATAAGTTCCACAAAATTCTATGTCATGGGAGACAATAATGATTGTTTTACCTTGTTGAACAAGTTTTTCTAGATAGATTCCTAACTTATCTTTCATGATAGGATCTAATCCTTTAGTGGGTTCATCTAATAATAAGATATCATTATTGTTTAATAAAAGTTTCATGATTCCTAGAAGCTGTTGTTGGCCACCACTTAAATCATAGGGATGTTTATCTAGTAAAGATTCAAATTCAAAATAATGAATAAGATTATCATCATTGATTTTTTCTTTAACACTATCTTTGTTTATCAATAACAACGGTTCTTGAGGAAGATAACCTATTTTACCATTGATTTTTATTTGACCTTGATATTTCATATCATGGAATAGGCATCTCAGTAGTGTTGTTTTACCACTGCCATTACTTCCTAATATGCATAATATTTCTTGATTAGGTATATTTGCTGATATATCATATAGGACATCTTTATCATAAGATGCATAAAGATGTTTAATACTGATGCATATTTGATGATTTTCATATATCATTTGCCTAACTTTTAATGGATTGATCATTGCTTGTGTTTCATAGAAAGATGTATCGGTTGGTAGGTGCATTTTTGATAATAATTGAATATATGTCGGAAAGAACGATAAGAGTTCATTATCTTTAAGTTCTTGTGCTATATCTTTAGGTTTCCCCTGCTTGAATACTTTACCCTTTTCTAATACTATAAGCTTATCAATATCATCATAGATATCATCTAATTGATGACTAATCATAACTATTGTTAATCCAAAATCATGGTGTAATTTCTTTAATATTGATATAAATTGTTCTCTTGCATGAGGATCTAGTTGAGCCAATGGTTCATCTAACAATAATAACTTGGGTTGCATCACCATTACAGCAGCCAAATTACACAATTGTTTTTCTCCACCCGATAACTCACTTGTACGTTTATCATAAACATTTTCTAAATGGAAATATTGGACTATTTCCGCAACTTTATTTTTCATGATCTTTCTTTCAATGCCAAGATTTTCTAATCCAAATGCTATTTCATGATAAACATAATCTTCGACTATTTGATTATGAGGATTTTGGAAAACATAGCCTACTTCTTCACTATCAATACATTGAAATTCAATAGTTCCTTCTTGTTTACCTGCAGGTTTTAATTCTTTTTTTAAATGCTTGAGTAATGTTGTTTTTCCACTACCAGTTTTACCTATGATCACTGTTATTTCATGATCACATATATCAGTATTGATATCATCTAATATAAGTTGACTATGAGGATAGCTAAAAGATAAATGTTCTATTTTAATCATTCTTTCACCTCCCATAGTAATGGTAATATAACAATCAATATATATAATAATAAATATATAAAATCTATACGACTTATTGATTCTAATATCATAGTTGGATAATAATAAAAATGATTCCATCTTATCATATAACTAATAAAACATATAGTACCGATACATATCATAATTATGATATGTATGATATCCTTATTTCTTAATATGAATAAATGAAAATAAGTACGTTTACGTTTTCCATAGAATCTTGCTTTCATAGAATTAAACATATCTAAAGATGTTTCAAATGCCCATGTAACTTCTATCGAAAATGTATTGAGTAATCTTTGAATAGTATGTCCTTCATAGAATTGTTTTTGACAGGTGTTAATAATTTTATAGTGTTCAATAAATCTAGGTATTAATGAAAATATCATGGATACAAGTAATCCCAATGTAGGAAAATGATTAGAGAATAAATAGATATAATGCTCACTATGTAGTACTTTATTCATAAGTCTAAATAATATAAGCATATTCATAACCTTTAAACCAAAGATAAATCCGTATATTAAAGCTTCTAATGTTATAAATGAAAATAATATCGTATTTCCACGTTGCACAAATATTGGATTAGATATCGTTATAAATAATATAAAACCTCATTTGCACCGTGTGCGTCATTAAAATAAAAAAACATTGATTT
>JAJQDJ010000010.1 GCA_021202205.1 Erysipelotrichaceae bacterium | reverse complement strand
ACCCGTAAAGTCATTAACATATAATTTCTTAAAAATAAACTTAATGACATTGCCAAAAAAGGAACATTTTAAATACTCTTGATAAGTTCTTCTACTAATTGTTTAGAAACAACATCATAATCATTTTTATGAGGAGAAGAAGCATAAGCATAGCTTACATGATTCATTGAAGTTGTTGGATCATTGATCCAATCTTTGCAAGAACTATGTACCTGATAAATACCTGTTTCATCCATCATAGTTTTAGCATTAGTAACATTGATACCACTTCCAGCAAGTATTTGAATTTGATGTGCATATTTTTCTTGCAAATCTTTAATAAGTTCTAAACCATCTATAGCTTTATTCTCTAAACCACTTGTTAGAACACGATCAACACCTAAATCTATTAGAATTTCTATGGCTTCAAATGGATTAGAAACACAATCGAAGGCACGATGAAATACAGTTGTACCATGATAAAATTTTACAATATCGATCATTTGTTTAGTTTTATCTATATCAATATTTCCAAACATATCTAAAAAGCCAAAGGCTAATCCATCACTACCTTTTTCCATTAATAACTTTGCATCATATTTCATAACTTCAAATTCATTTTCACTATAGCAAAAACCAGCTCCACGTGATCTAACCATACAAATAACTTCTAAATCAGTATTTTGCTTAGTGAGTATTAATGAAGCAAGGGATGGTGTCAAACCACCTAAATACAATGCACTATTGAGTTCAATACGTTTTGCTCCTCCTCGATAAGCATTTAAAGCATCTTCATAACTTCCACAACATATTTCTACTATTCTTTTCATTGTATTCTCCTTATAAAAAACATCCTCATACAAGGATGTTTAACTATTTTTACGTACAAATTCTTTACGTCTTTCAATGTCTGTTAATAAACGTTTTCTTAAACGAATACTCTTTGGTGTGACTTCTACCAATTCATCTTCATTAATATAATCTAAACAAGCTTCTAGATTAAACACACGCGGTTTCTTTAAGACAACAGTAGAATTTTTTGTAGATGATCTCGTATTAGTTAATTGCTTACCTTTGGTAACATTAACAACCAAATCTTTATCACGATTGTGCTCTCCAACAATCATACCTTCATAAACTTCTGTACCTGGTCCTACAAACATAACACCTCTATCCTCTACACCACCTAAGGCATAAGCTGTTGTTTGACCTGTATCAATAGAAACCAATACACCAAGTTGTCTTTCACCAACCGTCGCACCTTCCATAGGACGATAATCAAGGAATGAATGATTAATAATACCATAACCCTTTGTCATTGTTAAAAAGTTTGTCATAAACCCAATCAAACCTCTAGAAGGTATAATATATTCAACTTTCGTCATACCATTTTCAGAATCCATATTCTGAAGTTCACCATGTCTAAATCCTAATGATTCAATGACACTACCAATACATTCATCAGGTGCTTCAATATAAACCTCTTCATAAGGTTCACATTTCTTGCCATCAATAGTCTTGATAATAACTTCTGGTTTAGATACTTGTAACTCAAAACCTTCTCTACGCATATTTTCAATTAAGATAGATAAATGTAACTCTCCTCTACCAGAAACAATCCATTCTTCACTATTAGGAATACGTTCAACCTTTAAAGAAACATCTCTATTGATTTCACGATTCAATCTGTCTTCAATCTTACTTGCTGTAATAAATTTACCTTCTTTACCAGCAAATAGTGATGTGTTACTACCAAAAACCATTTGAATCGTAGGTTCATCGACTCTAAGTAATGGTAAAGGATCTTCATTACCAGGATTACATACAGTCTCTCCAACTCCAATATCAGATAAACCAGCAATCGCTACAATATCTCCTGCTGTTGCCTCTTCAATCTCAATCCTATGTAAACCAATAAATCCAAATAGCTTCTGAATCCTAAATTGTGTCTTAGTACCATCTGCTCTTACACAAACAACAGATTCATTGACTTTCATCTTACCTCTTTGAATACGACCAATACCAATACGTCCAACATAATCATTATAATCTAATAAAGCTGGTTGAAACTGTAATGATCCTTCTTCATCAACAGAAGGTGCTGGTATTTCATCAATAATCATATCAAATAGGCAATCCATATTTGGAACTTGTGTTGATACATCAGGATCTAAGCTAGATGTTCCCATTAAAGCTGAAACAAACACTGTTTGAAAATCAATTTGACTATCATCAGCACCTAATTCTAAGAACAATTCCAACACTTCATCCATTACTTCTTCAATTCTGACAACAGGTCTATCCACTTTATTAATAACCACAATAGGTTTAACTCTTGCTTCTAAAGCTTTCTTTAAAACAAATCGCGTTTGTGGCATAGTCCCTTCATAAGCATCAACGACCAATAAAACACCATCAACCATATTCATAATACGTTCCACTTCACCACCAAAATCGGCATGCCCTGGCGTATCCATAATATTTATACGATAATCTTTATAATTAATAGCTGTATTCTTAGCTAAAATTGTAATACCTCTTTCTCTTTCAAGAGCATTAGAATCCATAGCTCTTTCCGCTATTTGTTCATTGTCCTTCAATGTTCCAGATAACTTCAACAATTGATCAACCAAAGTTGTTTTACCATGGTCAACATGGGCAATAATAGCAATATTTCTAATGTTTTTCATTATTCCACTCCTTTGCTGCCACTTGATTATATCATAAATATATTAAAAGACAATACAAAAAATAATGAATAACTCTCGTCATTCATTATTCAATAACCTCTTCAAAATGTATCGGAAATGTCTCTTCTACTGCTCTATTTACTTCATAAGCAAATATCAGACATGTAATCAATATAATAATTGTTATAGCTATACCAAGCCATTGAACCAAACGTCTTGTATTCATCTTTTTTATCAAATATTGACTATCAACTTCTTCGTAATAAGATGCCACAATATCTTTAGGTTCCCCCATTTCCTCAATAATATTCTCATAAGAACAATCATCCAACTCATTAATTTGACTTTGAATTCCTCTCAAAAACTCTTTTTCCCTTTTTCCATTGATAGGAAAAATTCTTTTAACATCTTTAAAAAATTTTTCTTTATCTGTCATAATGTTCCTCCCTATGTAGAAATAAATCAACAGCTCTTACAAGAGTATCATATTCTTCTATACCTTTCTTTAAATATTCTCTCCCTTTATCCTCTAAATGATAATAAACTCTTGCTTTATTGTTATATAACTCGCTACGGCTTGTAATACATCCATCTTCCAATAATTGATAAATGATAGGATACATCGTTCCTTGTTTAGGAACGATAACACCTTGAGATTTTTCTCTAACATATTTTGTAATCTCATAAGCATATCTATCCTGATCCTGTAAAACACTTAAAATAATCAAATCTAACTTTATAAAATACTTTGAACTCTTCGACATAATATCACCTACATTTATAATATAACAATATATTTTATAAAAATCAAATATGTTTTATAATATAATATTATATTGCCAAATATTATTTTATCTTATATCATTGCTTTATAGATGGGAGGAATCACGATGTTAAAATTAAATCATATCCAAATAGGATTTGAAAATAATATTGTTTTTGATGATGCTTTTTTTGAGGCAAATTCTGGGGAGTTAACTGTTTTATGCGGAAAAAGCGGAACTGTAAAATCAACACTCATTGATACCTTGTTATGTAAGCATCCATGCGAATATCAATATAATAACAATATGATAGATATACAAAATAGTGATGATTATATTTATAACAATATCAGTATTGTTTATCAACAACCTTGTTTTTTTGATGAATTAACAATTGAAGAACATATCCATTTTATAATGGAATTATATGGGATTGATGATAATCAAGAATCTTTATTAGATATATTAAAGATTAGAGATTTATTACATAAGTTTCCTAGACAGTTATCAGGTGGTGAACAGACAAGCTGCTCACTTTTCCTATCCATTTTAAAACAACCAAGCATCCTTATTCTTGATGAACCAACAGCTGCATTAGATAAAGATAATAAAGATAGTGTAATTGATTTAATCAAACAATATGCACATCGTGGCCATATTGTTATAGCTTCTTCCCATGATTTATCTCTTATTCAACAGGCTGATGTCTTATATACGATTGAAAATAAAAAGCTTATCAAAGATATTAAACATGAAAATTCCATAACCAATAATGTCTTATCATATCATAAAAATAATCAAATATTCTTAAAATACATAAGAAAATCACTTATACATCAAAAACTCTATAAAAGTTTTTGTATATTTTATTAAGCTTTTCTATTGCGTTTCTCATGATTTCTTTTTCATTTAACAATTATCTTATTGCTTATACAAGCTCTCAATTAGATAGTTTATCTTCTAAAGAGATTATTGTTTCTAAAAACCCTTTTATTGATAATACTTATTCTTATAATGGTAGTGAAACACCTATGACATTAGAAGATTATCAAACAATATCTAATATTGAAGGTGTTGAATCAATCAATTGGCGTTTTGATTTAACCATCACTAAAAATTTTGATGTTGATGATATTGGTAATGAAAATAGCATCGATGAAAGTTCTGTTTTAACAGGTTATGTGAATGGAAAAATGATATCATCATTTGACTGTGAAGGTTATAGTATGATGTTTTCTACATATCTCGATGATAAAGATTATTCATCATATTTATTAGAGTCTTTTAGTGATGATAGTAATGGTATTTATATCACTGAAGAACTATATAATAATCTTTTTACTGATAGTGATGATACATCAAAAGAATTAGAATTTATGTTGCCAATACCTATTTATAATACAAGTGGTAGTGTGGAAGTGACCATTGAAAATGATGATGGTAGTACAGTCATATCAGCCAATGAGATTAAATGTCATTATGTGACTGTCAAATTACCAATTAATGGGGTTATTAGTGGGACATCACTAGGTGTAGAGAATAGTTATGATGGTGGTATTTATGTTAGTCAAAGTCTTTTATTAGCGTATTATAATGATATTATTGATGATTATCCTGATTCGAGAACGCTATATTGGATTACTTCTAAACCTTATGTAGGCAGCTATATTGATGAATATCCTAGTGATTATACTTTAACAGAAAGTGATTATGTTGTAAAACAAAGTAAATGGACAACAGCTAGCGCAACAGCATTGAGTGTTGAAGTAGAGAATCATTCACAATTAGAAGAGGTCGTAAATAAGCTAGAAGAATTGGGATACAACGTAGAAAACGAATATTTAGATACAAGTGCTTATTTAAATATTGAAAATAATACCCAAGCAACGTTTACTACTATTAGCCTTGTCATTTTTGTAGTTGTATTAGCATTATATTTGTATGTACAATATATGAGTTATATTGAAGAAAAAAATACTCAAGCTTTTTTGAGTTCTTTAGGTATTGATAAGTCCAATAAATCATTATTCTTTATAAAAAAATATATCATTAATACTATGATTGTATGTCTATTAGCATTGATATTCTTCTTTATTATGACATATGTACTAAATGCTTTAAGTATCAGTTATATTGTGATGACTATAAAGGCAGGTATAGGTATTATAGGTTTATCTCTATTAGTAGAATTACTTATACCTATATTGATGAAAAAGGTGATGAAATGATTAGAGTCGATAATATTCATATTGCCTATGATAAAGTTTTATTTGATCATGAAAGTATTAGTATTCCTACGTCTAGTATCACTCTTATCAAAGGTGAAAGTGGATCAGGAAAATCAGTTTTATTGTATCGCTTGGGTTTACTTACAAATGATTGTGATGTTTGTATTGATAATGTATTAATCAATCATACAAAACAAATAAATGATATAAGAAGAAATAGAATTGGTTTTGTATTTCAGAATAATGAAATTATTGATCATTTAGATGTGAAACAAAATCTTGAACATTATGCATTTATGGTGGGAAAGAATGCCAACAATGAAGAGTTGTTAGAGATTTTAGAAATAGTCCAACTAGATGTACCACTTCATCAAAGTGTTAATACCCTATCTTTAGGCCAAAAACAAAGATTAGCCATAGGCTGTGCTTTAATTAAAGAACCTGATATATTCATTTTAGATGAACCTACAGCTTCATTAGATAAAGAAAATGAAATGATTATCTTTCATATATGTATAACGTTAGCTCATCAAATGCATAAGAGTGTCATTATATCTAGTCATAGTGAAAACGTTAGTAATATAGCTGATCGTATATATACAATAGAAAATCAACATTTAATACTTACAAAAGATCAATCTATTGAAGAAAATACGACAATAAAACAACACACAAAAATTTCTCCTCAATTTTATCAAACATATTGTCATGATACTTTTAAAAAATATAAAGTCAAATATGGCTTATTATCAATGATTATATTCAGTATTATTGTATTAAGTATCTTCTCTACCTGTTTTACCAATCAACTACTAGAAAGCAATAAAACACTTATCTATGACCAATATGATAAACTCCTCTATGTTACAAAAAATAAAGAAACACGTTTTCCTTATAATAGTTATGATTTATATGACTATGGTACATTGAAATCATATGAACATCCTTATATTAAAATAACACTTACTGAAGATACACAAGTCAATATTATTCCTTATTTTGATAGCCAGGATTTAACTAATAAACTTGATTCTTATAATCATCTATCAAAATATGAAAATGGTATTTATTTAAGTCATGAAGCTTATGAATCTATAAGAATGAATTATCCTTCAATTGCTGATAATATGAGCTTAAACTTTGAAATATATGAAGATAATTATGATGTAAATAAAAGTGTTGATGTGACAATACTAGGTACATTAAAGAGTGGTATTTATGATACTTATAATAATAGTAGTTATTTTATATATATGTATTATCAGGATATTGAAAAGCTTTATGATGGTGATACTTATGTTGGATTTGTAGTAGAGTGTGATAGTTATGAAGATTTTAAAGAAAAGAAAGAATATTATGAAGATCTAGGTTATACAGTCAATAGTGATGCTGTTGATGATGAAGCTATAGATGAGATTGTTGATTATTATCATCATGTTGAATTAGGGTTAATTATAGGTTTATCAGTGATTGGTATTATTGCAGTGCTTGTTATGAATGTTTATTTGTTTATACAAAGGAGAAGAGAATCAACTCTATTGTTGAT
>JAJQDJ010000045.1 GCA_021202205.1 Erysipelotrichaceae bacterium | reverse complement strand
ACTCTTAGATTATACTATATTTACGCACACGGTGCAAATGAGGTTTTAATAAATAATTATCCTGTGAAACATAAACAATCATTTGATTACAATCCTCTAATGATAAATCTTTAATATTAATACCACCAATAGAAATATTCCCTTTCTTTACATCCCAAAGAGAGGCTATAAGTTTTGCTATAGTGGATTTTCCAGAGCCTGATGGACCTACAAATGCATTAAATGTCCCTTGCTTTATATTCATACAAATATCGTGTAAAACATCTATGTCATTATATGCAAAAGTAACCTTGTCTAATTGAATAGAGTAATCTGAAGGTAATTCTTGACTATGTGTTGGTCTATCCAATGGCTTCCATGTTAAAATATTGACGATTTTATCAACAATAGCTGTCATTTTTCCAATATCGTCAGAGTAAGATGCAACTGTAATAATAGGAACAGTTAGACCAAGTGATAAAATAATACACATAATAAAATCAATAATACTTAAAGTTTGATTCATAACAAAATAACCACCGATAGGTAAAACAGTTAACATAGTACAAGGCGCTAAAACCATAGCAATACTAAAAAATATATTGGAACGACGCATCCATTCAATATAACAATCAGCACCTTCTTGCGCTGCAATTTTAAACTTTTCATATGAATTCTGCGCTTTACCAAATGCTTTAATAACTTCAATACCATTAATATATTCTACAGCAGTATCATTCAATATTTTTGTTTTTGTAATCGTATTTCTAAAACTTTCTTCATAACCTATCATCATGCCACAATAAGCTAAAAATCCTAAAGGCATAATAATTAATGCTGCTAAGGCAATACGCCAATCAATAATAAATAAATATATAGTGACAATGACTGGTGCCATTAAATTTGCAGCGAATTCTGGGACAACATGAGCTAATGTTGTTTCTATGCTATCGATTCGTTCAACAATAACATTTTTTAGTGTTCCTGAAGATTCATCTTTGATTTTTCCTAAAGGTACTATTGTGAGTTTGTCACAAACAAGTTTGCGTATATGTGCTAATACGCGAAATGTCGCAGTATGAGAACATAATGTTGATAATGAATGAAATGCAATCCTTAATATCCAAAACAGACACATAATCATTGTTTCGTTTAAATATATTTGAAAGTCTTTGTTTCCATTAATTAACTTTGTAGCCATATCGCCAATAATCATATACGGTACAATACTACATATCACGCCTAAAATGGCTAATATAACACTTACAATATAAAAACTTCTATGATCTTTCGTAAATATCATAAGCCAATCTATGGTCGATTTGTTTTTGTTCATTTTTTTCTCCTCTGTTAGCATAAGCTAACTAAAAATTAAAATTGATTGAGAAATCTATTGATTTTTCAAAATAAAACACCTAATAGTTCTTCCCAACCTGCACTATAAAATCTTCTTAATTGTTTAACATACTCTTTTGCATCACTTAGAGGCATATCATGAATAACAACTTCAAACATACTTGAAAACATACCACTTGCAATAATATGAATAAGATTATCTGAAATAGGATTCATATGATGTCCCATATCATTTAATGTCTTGATATAATTTTGTGTGGATTTAACTTCTCTCATAACCAGCTGATGTGTAAATTGATCATATTGGGTTCCCTTAGAACATTGTAATAATAATTTGAATGCATCATAATGATCATAAACATAATCAAGCATCAACATAATACAATCATCTGTTATATCGGCCATTTGACGTGTTTGATTGTTTCCCGATAATTTTTCTAAATTATCAACTGCTTGATCATATAAATCCAAAATATGCTGTGCGTGTTCATCTACTAATGCTTCAAACAATATTTCTTTACTATCATAATAACGATAAAATGCACCAGTGGTAACACCAGCTTTTTTAACAATATGACGAAGCGAAGCATTTAAAAACCCTTTTTCTAAGAATTCATCCATAGCACAGCTTAATATTTTTTCTTGTGTGTCGTTCAAATATAGACCCCCTTTACAATAAATAACAATGTTAGCTAACACTGTTATCATATCAAACGAGGAATATAATTGTCAATATGAAATTTATTCTTGTTTTTTTGTTCTGAGAATAGTATAATCAAGTTAGCAATAGCTAACTATAAAAGGAGAATGAATACTATGGATAAACAAATAAACAAGATACAATCTAGGATACACCTAGGAACTCATGGAGAAAATTATGGTACATGGATGTCATTTCCTGTATTTTATATGATGGGTGGTAAAGTATTTGTGGTTTTGATTTTAACTATATTGTCATTTAAAGTATTTCATATGACTGTATTAGGGATTATTTTGATTATTGATCTAATAGCATCAATAGCTTTTATTGGCTGGATGGAATGGATACGTAGGCAATATGCTTTTGGTAGAGGCGGAATGATGGAAAAAGGTCATCAGACTATGCTTTCGCTCTTGGGTTATGACGGTAATGGAACATTATTAGAAGTCGGTTGTGGTTCTGGACCATTAAGTATTCGAGCTGCACTCACATGGCCACAAACAAAAGTTGTTGGTATTGATTATTGGGGTAAAATGTGGGACTACAGCAAGGCTCTATGTGAGAAAAATGCAGCTTCTGAAGGCGTTGCTTCGCAATGTATTTTCCAAAAGGGAGATGCAAATAAACTTGATTTTGCCGATGAATCTTTTGATGCTGTTATAAGCAATTATGTGTATCATAATATCATGGGCTCAGATGTGCATGAGTTAATTATGGAGAGTTTGCGTGTTTTAAAAAAGGGTGGCGTATTCGCTATTAATGATGCCATGAAGCCTAAATTGTATGGTGATATGGAGGCATTTGCCCAAAAGTTGCGTGACATGGGCTATCAGGAAGTACAATTGGTTAATATGTCAGAACTTGTATTTGAATCAGAAAGTCGTGCAGCAATGATGATGCTGGGAAATTCCCGTATGTTGATTGGAAGAAAATAAACGAGGAGTAACTATAAATGAAACTTGTATATGAAATTATTATATATTGTCTTGTATATGTGTTAATGGTGAAGGCAGTAAAGAAAAATAATCCTGTTAATTGCTTGTTTTTCTATCCAAAACCTGTGAAAGATAAAATGTATGAATTGGGACTAGGAGACGAGAAAATTGTCAATAAAAAGGAAAAAGTATTTTATACATGGTTCATTGTGGTGCTGATAATATTGCTTTTTATATTTATTGTTATAGTGAATAAAAGGTAAGATTTTAAAATAGCATTTATGGAGTTATATTTGATATTAGTAATTGGTAATTGGTTTGATGGAATTGTGATTGATAGACTTTGGGTAAGTCAAAAGTCATGGATTATTCCTGAAATAATTGATATTCCTTATATTAAGTCATGGAAAACAATTTTAGTTAGAAGAATCCTTGGTATGATTGTATATATCCCTATTGCTGCTATCATATCATTTATCTTTGTGAAAATATCTCTTGTTTTATAGTAAATCCCCCAACAAATTGTTAGGGGATTTAAACGTTTCTAAAATGCTTATCATATTCCTTCATTTCTTCTAATGTATAAATATGTTCATCATAATGTTTAGTGGGATCAGCTCCATTACATATCAACCTTGACCCACATTGAATACATTCTTCTAAATAGATAGGTTCATATGATTTTGTTATTTCTAAATCATGATAAGTTAAATGATAAGATATTTCTTTACCTTGATATTGTAATTTAGACTTATAAGCCAATTCACTTTGTCTATCCTTAGAAGGTATATAGTACATCTTATTGTCTTTTACAAAATACGTACCCGTTTCAATAAATGCAAAAGTTATATTATTTCTTCTTGCTTGCTTATATAAATCTAATACCCATTCATAGTGACAAGGGCGAGATCCTTCATAGTTTTCTCCACCAACAATAATTTGTTCTAATGGTGAGCTATGCATATATTTTGATATATCAATAGGACTAATTAATGGTGCACACATGATTCCTTTATGTTTAGCAGGAATATCATAAAGTATTGGAATGCGTTCATCTGCTCTTTGTTGGTTTTCACAAGTGACATTAAGTATAACATTGTCATAGCCTTCATACCAGTGTTTAGGTAAGCACTGCTTGATACGTTGTGCTCTTTTTGTTAGTAAGTAAAACTTCACATCACTACGTTCCTTGATAATCTTCCATGCTTCACCATGCCATTTATCGGCTTCTTCTAAAAAGAAATCTGAAGTCATGCATACTCTTATCAATTCGCCACTTTGTATCTTATATAAACCTTGTCTATTTTTTGATAAAGGATAATCAAAATTATTTGTTCTATAAATAACAGAGCCATCTTTATCATTTCTTTTATCCAAGGTATACATATAACAATTCTGACAACCCTCACTTTTCTTATAACAGCCATGCCAAGGATTCCAAATATCATGCATTATAATACATTCTCATGAATCAATGCTTTCATGATACCTTCATATTCAATATTTGCTGTAATATAAGTTGCTTTTTCTTTTAATACATCAACAGCATTACCCATCGCTATTTTATGTCCCGCTTCTCTAAACATGGCCTGATCATTATAACCATCACCAAAAGCATAAGAATCATTGATATCAATATCAAAATATTCTAATAAATACTTAATAGCACTACCTTTATCAAAGTTAATCGTCGAACAATCGGTAGAACCATGCCCACCATGATCATTAATCACTAATGCATCTTTAAAAGTCTCAATCAAAGCATCTCTTTGGTCTAATGATGTATACAACAAATCAAATGTATAAAAAGGATGATTTAAAGATTCATCACCAATATGGTTTTCACCATATTCTTTGATTAATGTTTCTTTTTGCTTGTCATTAGCATGAAATAAATAAGACTTATCATCGGATACTAACATTGCTCCTGCATCTAATTTTTTTATTTTATCTAAATAATACTTTAATTCTTCTTCATTAAATGCTTCACCATGGAGTTTCTCATTATTATATAAAATATATCGACCATTACAACACACATAACCACTTACCAAATCACCAAATAATTTAGAGGCATAAAAAGGTGCTCTACCAGAACAAATAAATGTTAAATAACCTTTATCTTTTAATGATTTTAATGCTTGCATATTACTTTCAGGAACTTCTTTGTTCATAGCTAAAGTTCCATCAATATCAAAAAAGAATATCTTCATCATATTATTTCCTCGCTTTCATAATTATTTTAACATTCTTTTTATAATTATGGTATACTGAAATCAATTTAGGGAGATAAATATGATTTCAGTAATATATAAAACATTATTTTATTTAGGTATTACAGGGATAACTTATATGCTTAAACAAATCCAATTATTAAAAAAGGAATATGTTTATCCGTTAGAAAAAATTATAGTAAATTTTATATTGCCTTGTATTTTTTTATCAAGTGCTATTGGTATCGAAATGTCTTATATGCTTATTTTTTGTATGTTTATAGGTTTATTTGTTAATATCTTTACAATGTTATTTTCTTATTTAATAACATATAAAGAATCTAAGCTTCAGCGAGGAACCTATATGATAGCATGTTCTGGATATGATGTAGGTAATTTTGTATTGCCTTATATTAAAGCACGTTTTGATAATACGGCTGTTATGTATTTAACATCTTTTAATATTACAAATACGATGATGGCTATGGGACTAACTTATACAATAGTTTCATCTATTGTTTATAAAGAAACTCATTTTGATATTAGTGCATTTATAAAGAAATTATTATCGTCTGTATGTTTTGATGTGTATATCTTTATTTTTTTGATGGCATGTTTGCATTTGAGTTTACCTAATATCATTGTGAACATAACAGGAACAATCGGATCCGTTAATGCATATTTGGTGATGATAATGTTTGGCTTGAAATTAGAAATAGATTTAAAGGATAGGAAAATGTTTTCTATTATTGGTATAAGATTGATTTGTGCTCTTTTATTGTCGGTAATAACGATGTTATTACCTATTGCTTCCATAGCCAAAAAAGTTTTTATAATTACTTATTTTGGACCTTTGGTATCCGTATCATCAATTTATGCTAGAAAGTTAGGTTATGATGGAACCATGGTTGCGAATGCTAATTCTTTAAGTATAAGTTAGGTTATGATGGAACCATGGTTGCGAATGCTAATTCTTTAAGTATTATTTTATCCATGATCATCATGACAATCATTATTATGTTTATATAATGAAAGGATGAAACATAATGGTTCATCCTTTATAGTAATTGATATATCATAATCATGAGTGGCATAGTGACAATACTAAATAATACAGTCATAATATTTAATAAGCTTGCATATCTTTGATCACGGTGATAAAGCTGAGCAAACTGTGTGACCATAGCTGCAGCTGGAGCACATGTAGCTAGAGTTGTTATCATTAAGATTTGATAAGCATTGCTACTTAAAGCATCGAGATTTAATATTTTTATAACTAAAATACAAACTAATGGTAAAACAATTAATCTAAAGAATGATACCAAATACATTCTTTTATTTACAAATACTTTTCTAATATCTGTTTTACCAATCAACATACCTATAATAATCATAGCTAAAGGGCCCATCATAGCGCTAATCTTTTCTACTGTTTCGCTTACAAGATTTGGTAAAGGAATCTGGAATATAAAGATTACTAACCCTACTAATATAGAAACAACTCCAACATTCATAAATATATTCTTAAAACTCATTTCTTTTTTGTTGCATATCAAACTCTTTCCATGCGTCCAAATCAAAAATGTTTGGACCATCATATAACCACTTGTATATAAAACCCATTCACTGCCTAATATTGAAGTTACTAAAGGGATAATCAGGTTCCCAGAATTTGAATAAACCAGCGTTGCTTCTTCAATTTCATTAAAATGAAAAAATTTAGAAATGATTCTTGAAGCAGGAATAAGAATAATATGAACAAGAATAGCTCCTAAAAAAGAAATACCTAAGCCAAATAATGTCTCTTGATTCATTTCTACTGCAAAGGCATTAATAATGGCACAAGGAGCTGCAATATATAGTAGTAATGTTGATAGTGTTTGACTATCTCTTTCTTTTAATAAATTTGTCTTTACTAAAAATAATCCACATAACAACATAATAAATAATTCTATAATTTGTTCTATTAATAATATAGCCATTTCCATAACAAATCTCTCCTTTACCCCTTACATGATTATTATACATGGATTATAT
>JAJQDJ010000080.1 GCA_021202205.1 Erysipelotrichaceae bacterium | reverse complement strand
GGCTGCCCTCCAAATCAGCCCTCCCTTAATTCCAGTTTCATTTTACAATACGGGGGTGAATAAAAAATTTACTGATTAAGATATTTTTTCTTTTTTTAATCGACATGTTATGCTATAATGGAAGAAGTATTAAAGGAGGTTACTTCATGGGATACACTGAAAAAATTAAAAATTGGTTTTTTGAAGAAGGCGAAGACGGAACGACTGACGAGGGAATTATAGATACAACTGATGAAAATAAAAAAACAACAAGTGATTTCGAGCAAGCTAAGTCTACTAAGACAAGCAATGCAATGAGACAATTTAGTGCTAATAAAGATAGTCATCTTATCTTATTTGAACCTAGAGCTTATAGTGAAACACAAGAAATTGCTACTTATTTGAAACAAAAAAGAGCAGCTGTTGTCAATTTACATCGTTTACAAAAAGAACAATCTAAACGTGTTATTGATTTCTTAAGTGGTGTTATCTTTGCTATTGAAGGTGATATTCAACAAATCGGACCTAAGATTTTCTTATGTACACCTAAGGATATTGGTGTGACTGGAAGCATCACAATAGATGAAAATGAAAAGGATGAATAATAAAGTATTAGTGAAAGCTAATACTTTCTTTTTGATATGTTAGAACATTATAAAGGTGAAGAAGTCTTTGTTAAAAAGATATTAGATTATAAACAGCAAGCACTTTTTCAACAACGTATGATATTAACACCTTTCTATAATCCTCATGAACAAGATATTGTAAGAAGTGTTATTGGTCATGAATTAAAGGTTTATAGTTATGGTGGTTTTATCAATAGTGAAAATAATCGGATGATTATTTGTCCAGATTTTTATGATATTGAAGATGGTGATTTTGATGTTACCTTGACTATGATAGACTATCATGAGCAATATGGTAAATTAAGACATCAAGATGTCTTAGGAGCTTTGATGCATCAAGGTATTAAAAGAGAATTTATTGGGGATATTTATATCGATGATAAGATTTATTTTGCTTGTACAAGTAGCACTTTTCCTTATTTAAGGGATAATATGTCACAGATAAAAAGAAGCAAGGTCCATTTATCACTATGTGATAAACCTATTGAAATCACACATGATTATCATATTCAAACATTTATTGTTTCGAGTTTTCGTTTAGATAAGATTATTGCTACAATGTTTAGAATATCACGAACGAAGGCAGTGGAAGCTATTCATAGTGGAAATGTAAAAGTCGATTATAAAATTGTTGAAGAAGTTAGCTTTTTGTGTCATAATGGTAATGTCATTTCTTTAAGGCATCATGGCAGAGTAAAACTGGTTGATGAACAAAAGGAAACAAGATCGAATAATCATGTTATTACTGGTTATTTTTATAAATGAGAGGTGAGATGAGTGGCAGAGTTTAAGAAACAATGGAGAGGTTATAATAAGCAGGAAGTGAGTCAAAAAATTGATGATCTCAATAAGACAATAACAAATCAACAACAACAGATCAATCAATTACAAAATGAAATCCAATCACTTCAGCAAGCCAATAATGAATTGACAAAACAAATTACAATTCAAGAAAAGACCAATGAAGAAATTGCGAGATTAGCTTTAAAAGAAGCCAGTGATCTCATTGAAAAAGCCAAACGTAATGCCAATATGATTCCTAAGGAATCGATGGAATATGTGAGAGGTTTATCCAAAGATGTGGATGATATTAAATAGGAAGCTTTGGATTTTAGAGCAAATATCGTAAAATTAAGCGAAGATATGATAGAAACTATTGACAAATCTGAAATTTTCAGTTTAATTAAAGAGGAACAAGAAAACAAATACGATGAAGGAGAAAGTTCATAGAGAAATATGTCAGAGAGCTTGTGGCTGGTGAAAACAAGCGATAGGAATCTATGGAGAATCACTCCCAAGTAGCATCCTGAAAATAGTAGGGAGAGCCGTGCATCGCGTTAAGATGCCAATACACACATAAAGGTGGTAGAACGTTCGCGTCCTTTAAAAGGACGCTTTTTTATTTGAAAGGAAGGATATAAATGAACTATAAAGACACATTATTAATGCCTCAAACAACATTTGAAATGCGTGGGAAGTTACCTACTAAAGAACCAAAATATGTTGAAAGATGGCAACAAAATCACATGTATGAAAAAGTCATCCAACAAAACGAAGGACACGATGACTTTGTATTCCATGATGGACCTCCATATGCTAATGGTAATATGCATGTAGGCCACATGCTTAATAAGATTATTAAAGATGTCATCTGTCGATATAAAAATATGCAGGGTTACTATACACCTTATATCCCAGGCTGGGATACGCACGGCTTACCAATTGAAAATGCCATTCAAAAATTAGGGGTCAATCGTAAAGAAATGAGCACGGCTGAATTTAGAAATAAATGCTATCAATATGCTTTAGAACAAGTCGAAAAACAAAAAGAACAATGTATCAGAGTTGGAACATTTGCTGATTATGATCATCCTTATCTAACATTGGATAAAGAATTTGAAGCCAATCAAATCGATGTCTTTGCGAAAATGGCATTAGATGGATTGATCTATAAAGGTTTAAAACCTGTCTATTGGTCACCTTCTAGTGAATCAGCTTTAGCTGAAGCAGAAGTTGAATATCATGAAGTCAAATCACCAACTATTTATGTTAAATTCCAGGTTAAAGATGGTAAAGGTATTTTAGATAATGATACTTATTTCGTTATTTGGACAACAACTCCTTGGACTATTCCTGGTAACTTGGCTATTTGCTTGAATGAGAATTTTACTTACGCTTTGGTACAAAGCGAAAAAGGAAAATTGATTGTCTTAGATGAATTGGTTGATAGCTTATGGGATAAATTAGGATTACAAGAAAAAGAAGTCTTACAAAGATTCAAAGGTAAAGAATTAGAATATATTACTTGTCAGCATCCATTGTATGATAGAGAATCATTGGTTATCTTAGGTGACCATGTTACAACTGATGCTGGTACAGGCTGCGTTCATACAGCTCCTGGTTTTGGTATGGATGACTTTATTGTTGGTCAAAAATATGGCTTGGATGTTTATTGCAATGTTGATGATCATGGCTGCATGATGGAAGATTGTGGTGAATGGTTAGCTGGTCAATATGTTGATGATGCCAATAAGACTGTGACTTTGAAGTTGGATGAAATTGGCGCTTTATTAAAGCTTGAATTCATCAAGCATGAATATCCACATGATTGGCGTACAAAGAAGCCTATTATCTTTAGAGCAACTGATCAATGGTTCTGCTCTATTGATAAGATTAGAGATAAATTATTAGATGAAATCGATCATACGCAGTGGTTGAATGAATGGGGTCATATTAGAATCTATAATATGATTAAAGATCGTGGTGACTGGTGTATTTCTCGTCAAAGAACTTGGGGTGTACCAATTCCTATTATTTATTGTGAAGATGGAACACCTATTATGGAAGAAGAAGTCTTCAAGCATATTTCAGATTTATTTAGACAATATGGTTCTAATATCTGGTTTGAAAAAGATGAAAAGTTCTTATTGCCAGAAGGTTATACAAATGAACATTCACCAAATGGTATCTTTAAGAAAGAAAAAGATATTATGGATGTTTGGTTTGATTCTGGGTCTTCTCATACAGGTTGTATGAAAGAAAGAGGATTTAGATATCCAGTTGATCTTTATTTTGAAGGTAGTGACCAATATCGTGGCTGGTTTAACTCTTCATTGATTGTTGGTACAGCAACACATGGATGTGCACCATATAAGACTGTTTTATCTCATGGCTTTGTTTTGGATGGTAAAGGCAATAAGATGTCTAAATCTTTAGGTAACACGGTTGATCCTATTAAGATGGTGAATCAATATGGTGCGGATATTTTAAGATTATGGGCAACTTCAGTCGCTTATCAATCAGATGTTCGTATTTCTAATGATATTATGAAACAAGTAGCTGAAAACTATCGTAAAGTCAGAAATACTATGCGTTTTATGCTGGGTAACTTAAATGATTTCAATGAAAAAGATGTCGTCGCTATTGAAGATCTTGAAGGTGTCGATAAGTATATGTTGGTTGAATTAAATAACCTTATGGATGGTTATTATGAAGCTTTTGATCAATATGATTTTGCTTCAGCTAATCAACTTATCCTCAATAACTTTACAAACCTTGTTAGTTCATTCTATATGGACTTTACGAAAGATATTCTTTATATTGAAAAAGCTGACAGCAAGCGTAGAAGACAAGCTCAAACAGTGTTATATCATTATGCTAAAACATTAATGAAATTGTTATCACCAATCTTAGTCTTCACAGCTGAAGAATTACATGATAATTTCACATGTGATGATCATCCACAGGAATCTATCTTCTTAGAAGCCAAACCTGTTCCATTTGAAATTGAAAATAGCGAAGCTATTAAAGAATACTATGATCGTTTCTTAAATCTTAGAAAAGATGTCATGAAAGCATTAGAAAATCTAAGAAATGAAAAAGTTATCAAATCTAATATGGAAGCACTCGTTATCATCAATCTCAAAGATGAATACAAAGATATGGCTGAATTGGGTGTTGCATTAAAACAATTGTTTATTGTCGCAAAAGTTAAATTTGTTGATGATAATACTGGTTTAGATGAATATGATAGTGCTTATATCAAAGCTGAAAAATTCCATGGTATTCAATGTCCAAGATGCTGGAATTATTTTGAAGAAGATGAAATGAATGGCGAACTTTGCTGTCGCTGTCACAATGTTGTCAATGGATAGAAATGGTACTTATGTACCATTTCTTTATCAATTATGAAGATTAAAGGTCCATTATATTTATTAACAGCAGCCCTCATTTGGGGAAGTTCATTTATTGTTATGAAAAATGCTGTTGATTTTATCACCCCAGCATCGTTACTATTGATTCGCTTTTTATTGGCATCAATCATATTAAGTATTCTATTTTTTAAACAAATCAAAACTTTTCCTAAAAATAGAATTGTTGGCTGCATCCTAACTGGCTTTTGTTTATGTATAGCTTATTATGTTCAAACTTGGGGCTTATCTTATACGACACCTGGTAAAAATGCTTTTTTAACAGCTGTATATTGCGCCATCGTGCCATTTTTATCGTGGCTTATATAAACATAGACCCAGTTTATATCACTTTGTAGCGGCTTTTATTTGTATTTTGGGGATAGGACTTGTTATTGTCGAAAATCTGTCTATGCAAATAGGCGATCTTTTAACACTGATTGCTGGCTTTTTATATGCAGTGCATATCTTGATGACTCAGCATTTGAGTGATCATGTTGATGGTAAAGCATTTACGACTTTTCAATTCTATGGAGCGACCATTTTAGCTTTTGTGTTGGCTTTCTTATTTGAAGATTTATCGATTATACAAGACATCCAACCTACCATATTTCTACAAATATTCTACTTAGCTTTCTTTGCGACAACTATAACCATGTTATGTCAAACATTAGGACAAAAATATACCAATGAATGTTATGCTTCATTGATTTTATCTTTAGAATCAGTCTTTGGAGTTATATTCTCAATCATTTTCTATCATGAAGTTTTAACCATGAAAATGTTGATAGGCTTTACATTCATATTTGTTGCGATCATTATATCGCAAACACAATTATCATTTTTAAGGAGGTCTTCATGAAAAAAATATTAACCGTATTATTGGTTGCTGTTATGAGCTTATTATCTATGAAATCAGTATCAGCATCTTCTATTTCAGTTGATTTATATTCAGATTATGCTTATTTATTTGATAGAAGTAGGAGTATTGTTTATCGTGATGATCAATCAGAAGACCAAATTTATCCCGCCAGCATGACCAAAATACTAACAACCATTGTCGCGATTGAAGCCCTTGAGAATGCTGATGTCAATCTGGATGATACGGTTACTATAGTCAGTGAAGATTTGGCTGGCTTATACGAAGCAGGTGCCTCTACAGCTTATTTAGAGGTTAATGAAGAGATTAGCTATAGAGATTTATTATATGGGGTATTGCTCCCTTCTGGTGCTGATGCCTGTCAGGCATTAGCCAGATTAACATATGGCAGTGTTGAATCTTTTGTAGATGCTATGAATGAAAAAGCTTCTAGCTTAAACTTAGAAAACAGTCATTTTGAAAATCCTACTGGTCTTCATGATGATAACCATTATACCACTGTCAAAGATATTTCAGTCATATTGGACGATGCTTTAAATAATGATACATTTAAAGAAGTCTTTACGACAAGTGTTTATACGAGCTCTACAGGTGCTCATACATGGTATTCTACTTTATATCGTGCATCATCTAGCACGATGGATACATCGATATTAGATGGTGCTAAAAGTGGCTATACGACTGAAGCTCAATATACTCTAGCAACTCTGATGACAATTGATGGTCATGAACTCATATTGGTCACAGCCCATGCAACAACTGATGAAGATTTGTTTACACATGTCGCTGATGCCTTAACTGTTTATCATTATATGATCGATCATTTTCATAGTATCACATTGTATAAGAAAGATGATGAAATAGGTAACTATATGATATTAGGTGCGAATATGATCAACTATGTTTATGAAAACACTGAAGATATCTCATTATTATTAGAAAATGATATCAGTTATGATGATTTAAACATTCAATTAGAAAGTCCATCTGTTATCTTAATAGCTCCAATAGAAGCTAATGAAGTTATGATGACTATGGAAGTCAGCTATAATGATGAAGTTATCTATTCTTATGATTTTGTATTAGAAACAACAATTGATATATCTTATACTATTTTAGCTTTAGAACTTGGTATTCCAACAATTGTTATTGTAGCTATGGTATGTTTAGCTTTAAGGAAGATTTATCGAAGCCGTTAATACGGCTTTTTTAGCTATGATATATCATTTTTTTGTGATATATTGACATAAAGGAAGTGGTAGTATGGGAACTTATTTTAATCCTAATAATATGGGATTTAAAATAGCTAGAAATGATTTAATCTATGTTGATAAATCCATGCTTATTGATAGATTGAATGCTTTGATTAATACAAGAAGTCGTTTCATTTGTTTTGCAAGACCTAGACGTTTTGGTAAAAGTACTGATGCTAAAATGCTTTCTGCTTATTATTCTAAAGGTTGTGATTCTCATTTGTTATTGGATGATTTAAAGATATCACAGAGTCCTAACTATCAAATGTATTTAAATCATTTTAATGTTATCTACATTGATATGCAATATTTTTATAATATGACTACATCTGTTAGCAATATGATTGATTTCATTAATGAAGAACTTATTGATGAAATCAATGAAAATTATCATATATC
>JAJQDJ010000178.1 GCA_021202205.1 Erysipelotrichaceae bacterium | reverse complement strand
TTCTCAATTTTTGAGAAGGGGAATGTCACCAAATCTTAACTTAATGACATTGATCTTTATCATCAATTTTCATTGTTAAATAATGTCTTTCATCAATTTTCTAATCAGCTATCTGTTGGTCATGTCGAAGAAAGGCATATGATAGATCATATGGAAGGTTATCATTTCCAAGTAGCTCATTTAAAAAAATATTATGAATCACAATCTGTCTATTATATAGAAATAGGTTTATATGAAACAAATAAAGAAGAAGTTATCAATGAATTTATACCGATATTAGAAACATATCTTAATGAAACATTGGATATTCATAGTCTTAAAACACCGATGAACCAATTAGGTTATACATACTTAGTATTGAAGCATCAAAGTCGTTATTATATACAATATGGTATTAATCAATTTGCTAAAGATGTGAGTGCTTGAGGGGATAGTTATACGATTTTTTCAATGAATGAAAATCAATATTTTGCTTTAAGTGATGGGATGGGACAAGGACAAAAAGCCAGTGATGATTCGTCATTGTCTTTAAATGTTATTAAACAACTTATTACTAATGGGATATCTTTAGATAATACAATACAATCTGTGAATGCTTTGCTGAAAATTAAGAATCGTAATGATATGTTTACGACTTTAGATATGATTGAAGTCAATTTGGTTACTGGTAAAGCTACACTTGTGAAGTATGGAGCTTGTCCTACATATATATTAAGAGATAATGAAATTATGGAAATACAATTAGAAGGATTACCTATTGGTATTGTTTCACCTATCGATACGAAAATAGAACATTATAAATTAAAAGAAAATGATTTAATATTTATGATTAGTGATGGTTTTACTCATCATTTTAAAGAATTTTTAAAAGATAATAGATATCTCATTGTAGATGATCACCCCAAAGAGATTGCGAGGACATTATGTGAATTAGCATGTGAAGAAGAATATAATGATGATATGACAATGATAGTATTAAAATTATGTAAACAGTAGGAGAAGTCAAATAAAATTGACTTCTCTTTTTTATTTGTTATAATGCTTACAGGTGATAATCATGAATGAAAGCTTATTAGATAAAGATAAATATTATGTGATTGGTGTATCTGGTGGATGCGATTCTATGTATTTATTGGATAATTTACAAAAGAATGGATATCATTTGTTTGTAGCTCATGTGAATTACAATTATCGTCATGATAGTTATAAGGATTATGAATTGGTAAGTGAGTATTGTAGTGATTATGGTATTCCTTTTTATTATAAGGAATTTCATCATCAAGATTATGAAAATGGTAATTTTCAAGATCGTGCTAGAGAGTTAAGATATAATTTTTATAAAGAAATTTATGATTTGTATCATTGCGATGGTTTAATATTGGGGCATCATTTGGATGACCATCTAGAAAGTGTTTATATGCAGTTACAACGTCATAATACTGTTCATTATTTAGGTATTAAAGAAAAGAGTCATGTTAAAGATATGTTGGTGTTAAGGCCTTTGATGCATATGTATAAAGACGATATATTGGAATGCTGTCATCATTATCATATTCCTTATCATGACGATTATACAAATTTTGAGACAGATTTTGATAGAGATAAAGTGCGCAATCTTGTTTTAAAGAATTATACAAGAGAACAAAAAGAAGAATTATTAGATAAAGCTAATAAACATAACCAACGAATCAAGGAATTAGAAATAAAAGTTAAACCATACTATGATTTATATAATGCTGATAAGATAATATATTATTACTATATACCTAAAGAATTAAGAGATATTTTTTTATATCTCATATTAAGAGATGTTATGCATCCTAATCTTATTTCATGTTCATTAATACAGGAAATAAAACATCAAATTCATAGTGTCAAACCAAATATTCAAATGAATTTACCAGTTAATTATCTGTTCATAAAAGAATACGATAATATATACATCATTGATAAAGATAAGATTAAAGGCTATTATTATCAATTTAATGAATTTGTTCCTTTTGGATGTGAATATTTTCATCTGTTAGAAACAGGACATATCAATGAAGGTGTATACTTAACCAAAGAAGATTATCCTATTACTATTAGAACTATGCAGGAAGGTGATAGTATAATGACATCTTCTGGCACTAAGAAACTATCGCGTTTATTTATCAATGCTAAGATACCTGCAATGAAAAGAAAAACGTGGCCAGTTGTTTTAAATAAGGATCAAACGATAATCTTAGTTCCACATATTGCGAAAAACATTGATTATTTAACTACAAAACCTAATGTATTTGTGATAAAATAAGAAAGCGTTGTAATAAGGAGTGAGAAACATGCATAAAGATGTGAAAGAGATTTTGTATACACATGAACAAATTATGGAGAAATGTGAAGAATTAGGAAAACAAATTACAAATGATTATCAAGGTAAAGAATTGGTGTTAGTAGGGTTTTTAAAAGGGTCTGTACCTTTTTTAGCAGCTTTATCACCTTATATTGAACTTGATGTGACTTTTGATTATATGGATGTGAGTAGTTATGAAGGTGTTCATTCACGTACGATCACGATTAAAAAAGATTTAGATCATGATGTTAAAGGTAAATATATTTTATTGGTTGAAGATATTTTGGATACTGGTAAAACTCTAACAACTGTGAAAGCTATGCTTAGTGAAAGAGGAGCAAATAGTGTTGAAATAGTTGCGATGCTGGATAAAAAGGAAGGTAGAACTTATCCAATTGAAGCTAAATATTATGGTTTTGAAATTCCTAATGCATTTGTTGTAGGTTTTGGATTGGATTTTGATGAAAAATATAGAAATTTACCATATGTGGGTATATTAAAAGAAGAAGTTTATTTGCAAAGGAGAGTATATGAGTAAAAAGAATAAAAGTTTAATACAATCGATATTACCTTGGATTGTGGTTATTGTTCTGTTTAGTTGCTTAATTCCTTTGTTAAGTAGTTCTAATTCGAGTGAAGTTAATTACAATGATTTTATGACAATTATTGAAACAGAAAATGTCACTGAAATAGAAATTACACCAGGGAAATATGTAACTGCGATTGAAGGTACTTATGAAAAAACAGTTGATGGAGAAGCAACAACTTATACGTTTAAAACCAATGTACCACAAACTGATGAAGAATTAAATTCATTAGTACAGTTATTAGAAGATAATGAGATTGAAATCACAATTGTTGATTATGAAAGTTCTAATCTTGTTTTTAATACCATTATTTCATTATTACCTTATGCATTATTATTAGTAGTGATGTATATGTTGTATAGGAGTATTGCTGGTAGTGGTAGTGCAAATTCTAGAGCTTTTGATTTTGGTAATTCTAGGGCTAAATTAGAAAAAGATAGTAAGACGAGATTTACTGATGTTGCTGGGGCTGATGAAGAAAAAGAAGAATTGAAGGAATTGGTTGAATTCTTAAAGAATCCTAAGAAGTTTGTTAGTATGGGTGCTAAGATTCCTCGTGGAGTTTTACTAGTAGGGCCTCCAGGAACAGGTAAAACATTACTTGCGAGAGCAGTTGCTGGTGAAGCGAATGTTCCTTTCTATTCTATTTCTGGTTCAGAATTTGTTGAAATGTTTGTTGGTGTTGGTGCTGGACGTGTACGTGACATGTTCAAGGAAGCTAAACAAAATGCACCATGTATTATATTTATAGATGAAATTGATGCTGTTGGACGTCAAAGAGGAACTGGTGTCGGTGGTGGACACGATGAACGTGAACAAACATTGAATCAGTTGCTTGTAGAAATGGATGGATTTAGTGGCAATGAGGGTATTATTGTCTTGGCTGCGACAAACCGTGCTGATGTATTGGATCCAGCGTTATTACGTCCAGGACGTTTTGATAGACAAATTCAAGTTGCTAATCCAGATAAGCGTGCTAGAGCAGAAATCTTACGTGTACATGCTCGAAACAAGAAATTTGCATCGGATGTTAATTTCGATAATGTAGCTAGTCGTACACCAGGATTCTCAGGTGCTGAACTTGCCAATGTATTGAATGAAGCTGCTTTGTTAGCTGTTCGTAATGACCATCAATTAATTACATTAGATGATGTTGATGAAGCGATTGATAGGGTTATTGGAGGGCCAGCTAAAAAATCTCGTAAATATACTGAACATGAAAGACGTTTGGTAGCTTATCATGAAGCAGGACATGCGATTATTGGTTTGACTTTGGAAGCTGCTAATAAGGTGCAAAAAGTAACGATTATTCCTCGTGGTGAAGCAGGAGGATACAACTTAATGACGCCTAAGGAAGAAACATACTTCCAAACAAAATCTCAATTAATTGCTAGTATTACTGGTTTAATGGGTGGTCGTGTAGCTGAAGAAGTATTCTTTGGTGATGTGACTTCAGGTGCTAAAAATGATATTCAACAAGCCACAAGAATTGCTCGTTTGATGGTTACTGAATTAGGTATGTCTGATTTAGGTCCTATTAAATATGATTCTGGTCAAGATGCGGTATTCTTAGGTAGAGATTACAGTTCTACAAGTAATACACATTCAGGACAAATTGCTTATGAAATTGATCAACAAGTAAGAAAAATTATTGATGAAAGCTTAGAACAATGTCGTAAGATTATCAATGAACAAAAAGATAAATTAACTATTATTGCTGAAGCGTTATTAGAATATGAAACTTTAAATGGTGAAGAAATCGAAGCACTATACAATACTGGTAAAATGTTAGATAAACATGATGGTAAAATTATTAATTCTAGTAATGATGATAGTAATGATACATCAGATACAAAACCAATTGATTTGAATGATGATTTATTAGATGAAATGAAATAAGCACTTTGTGCTTATTTTTTCAAGGAGAGAATTTATGAAACGTAGTACAATGAGTAAAATATTAATTGCGATTATAGTTTTTTGTATGATTATTCCTTTAATTAGTTATTTTGCGATGGGAGGATAATATGAAAGATTATTTAGTAAGAGGTATATCGCCTTCTAGAAATTGTCGTGTCTTTGCTTGTCATACAACAAATCTTTTAGAAGTTGCAAGAGTTAAACATGATCTTTGGCCGACTGCTTCTGCAGCACTCGGAAGAACTATGTCAGCAACATTGATGATGGCCGCCAACAATAAAGATCATGAAAAAATGACCGTTAATATTAATGGTGGTGGTCCTATTGGAACAGTGCTTGCAACAACAAATAGCGATGGTAAAATCAAAGCTTTTGTGGCAGAACCTCATGTTCATTATACATATAATGATACAGGTAAATTAGCCGTTGGTGTAGCAGTTGGGAATCAGGGAACTTTACAAGTCATTAGAGATATGGGTTTAAAGGAACCGTTTGTAGGGACTGTTCCTTTACAAACAGGTGAAATTGGTGATGATTTTTCATATTATTTTATGGTATCAGAACAAACACCTTCTGTTGTATCTGTTGGTGTTTTGGTTGATACAACAAATGAAATATTAGCGAGTGGTGGCTTTATTATTCAATTATTACCTGATGCTACTGATGAAGACATCACATATATTGAAGAAAAAATGAAAGATTTCACACCTGTTTCGTCGCTTATACATGAAGGTAAAACACCTGAAGAAATATTAGAACTTATTTTTGATGATGTTGAAATATTAGGCTATCAAGATCTTTATTTTGAATGTGATTGCTCTAAAGAAAAAATGAAAGAAGCTTTAATGACAGTAGGAAAACAGGAAATACAAGCTATGATTGATGAAGATCATGGTTGTGAAATTACGTGTCATTTTTGCAATACACATTATCAATTTAGTGAAGATGAATTAAGAGAACTGATAAAATAGACTCCGGACAGAATCTGGAGTCTTTTATGATTTTCTATTTTTAATAGCATCAATAGGTTTCTTTTTAGATATGCGAAATACAGGTAAGGCTGAAGCTATTAAAGCAACAATAATAGATATTAATAGTATCAATAATATTTGTATAATACCAAAATCTAATATTGTAACTAAAACATTAAATTCGTCTCTAATGTAATTATTAATATAAGAAACTGATGCAAAGCATACAATAGTTGCAAGAATCCAATTGATCAAGGCTATCATCATACTTTCATTCAAAAATATCTTTAATACATCTAAACGCCTAGCTCCAACAGCTCTTAATATACCAATTTCATGTTGCTTATTAGTAATACTGATGGTAATGAAGTTACAGAACATGACACTTGCAAATATCGCAAATCCAATAGCTATATAAAAGAAAATACCTTTTAATATATTAATAACAGAATTAACTGTTTCTAACATTGGCATAACTTGATTATTTAAAGTATAATTACTTTCATCAATACCATCATCATATGTATAAGAAATAACACTTTTTAATGTTTCATTATCACACATAGGTGCTAAGATATATGAAGCATAACCATCTTTTTCTATATCATATTGTTCAATAAAATCATTAGTAACAACATATGTATAGTCTTCATCATCTAAACTACCATTATAAACACCTGCAATCTTATTGAGAATATTATGATATTCCCAATTGTCTTTTGAATAGTTACAATAACTTATTTCGAATTCACTATTAATAATGATATCTTGATATTTTATAATAACCTTTTTTATAGTATTTATATAATTAGTTTGATTTGAAATATTGTAATTTGTTTCAATATAGTTTTGTAATGTTGTGTTTTTATCAATTTTGATATTTTTTACAACATTATAATTCAGATAAACATCACCATCATTATTAAAATCGATTATCTCATCTTTATTGATATCATCATAAGAATACAAGCAATCAGTAAAATAGTATTCATCAGTTGATGGTGACATAATATCCATATTATAATTATCATTATTAGTCAAATAATAATTGTAATCATTAATCAATGTATTGAATTCATCACTACATATATAACCTAAATTATGATAACTATCATTTAGTAATATTTCTAATTCATATAATAAATAGTATGAAGAAATATCATCATGTTCACCATCATCAAGTAATACTTCATATCTGGATGTATCAATATGGGTATCAAGGATACCTGTAATTGTATAATCTATGTTTTCATTATTAATAGTTAATGTTAAGGTTTTTCCAATTAAATCTGAACTAGAAGAAATTGTATATTTGGTTGTTTTTTCTGATATATCAGTAAATTGATAACCACAAGTTTTAAATGTATTGGCAAGAAATTCTGTAATAACAATTTCATGTTCTTTAGAAGGTAAATTACCAGTTAAATCAAAACGATTTGTCTCGATGATTTCTTCATTTATATTTGCAAGATGAGATATGGAACCGGGATAAAATAAATAGGTATAATCCAATGTCATTAAGTTAAGATTTGGTGACATTCCCCTTCTCAAAAATGAGAAG